>SBBA01000138.1 GCA_005239925.1 Candidatus Troglogloeales bacterium
CGGTACCGATCTGAAGCGGTACAGGCGCAGGAACGGCAGTGGGAGAGGAAGTAGCGGTTGGGGTAGAAGGAGGAGGTACAGGGGCCGCCTCCTGGGCATGCCCTATCGTTACGGTCAAAAGGGAAAAAAATAAAAAAACAATTGCACAGCTATCCCCTCCCTGATTCACTCTTTTTCTCATCGGTCTCCTTCTTCACTCCGTCTGATTCGGATAGACACTTTGTTGGCAACCTCCGTCGGCGGAGGGTTGACCTTAGCCGCTAAGGTAACAAAGGACATCACTTGTGTCAATGGAAACAGACCCCTTCCCACCCCCAAAAAAAGGGGGGAACGCAGGGAGCTATCCCCTTATTTTGGGGGTGGGCTTCCTCCCATCTTCAACAAGACAAATGACACGTCATCAAACCGCAGAATTCTCCGAAGGGTTGACGGGAGGAGAGGAACTTGCTACCCTGCAGCATGAAAAATTGCAGACCGGAAAAAATGCCACGCTTGGGTTGAAAATCTTAGCGCAAACCACTTCTTTATAATCAATACTTAATAAATTGATGACAACCCCTCTTCAAAAATTACCCCCTCAGAATATTGAGGCCGAGCAGGCCGTTTTGGGCGGCATCCTGTTGGATAACGTTGTGATCAATCGCGTATTGGAGGTGCTCGATCCGGGCGACTTTTATAAGGAGAGTCACCGCAAAATCTTCTCCGCAATGGTTAATCTCTCCGAGGCCAATGAAGGAATCGATCTGATCTCCCTGCCGGAATGTTTACAGCGGAAGGGGGCGCTTGAATCCATTGGCGGCGTCTCCTATCTGACCGATGTGATGAATAGCGTGGCCACTGCAGCCAATGTGCACCATCATGCCAAAATCGTTCATGAAAAGGCGATCCTCCGCCAGCTCATCAGCACCGCTACCGATATTGTAACGCAGGGGTTTGAAGATCAGGGGGCTGCTGCGGCTGACCTCCTCGATTATGCCGAAAAGGCGATTTTTGGCATATCCGAAAGGCGATCGCGTGAGACCTTCGTCTCGATGAAGGACCTGACCAAGCAAAGTTTTGCAGTGATCGAGAGGCTCTCGGAACATGACATTACGGGGCTTCCGACCGGATTTCGTGACTTAGATAGGATGACATCGGGTCTGCATCCTTCGGACCTGGTGATCATCGCGGGTCGTCCTTCAATGGGAAAGACCGCGTTTGCGTTGGGAATTGCGCAACATGCGGCCATTGTCAATCGTAAGGTGGTGGGCATCTTCAGCCTGGAAATGGCGAAGGAGCAGTTGGGCGTGCGAATGCTCTGCTCGGAGGCGCGCGTGGATGCACAAAAAATTCGATCGGGATACTCTGGCAAATTAAAATCGGAGCACTGGAAACAATTGATTCATGCAGCGGGGAAGTTGTCCGAGGCGCCGATCTATATTGACGACTCGGCGTCGCTATCCATTCTGGAGATGCGTGCCAAGGCCAGGCGGCTGAAGGCGGAACATCACCTGGACCTGATTATTGTAGACTACCTGCAACTGGTGCAGGGCAGCGCGGGGGACAGGCCGGATTCGCGTCAGCAGGAAATCTCTGACATCTCGCGTTCTTTAAAGGCGTTGGCCAAGGAGCTTTCCATTCCGGTGATTGCCCTCTCCCAGCTTTCACGTGCCGTGGAGACGCGTCCGGAAAAGAAAAAGAGGCCGATTCTGGCGGATCTTAGGGAGTCGGGCGCAATCGAGCAGGATGCCGATCTGGTGCTCTTTATCTATCGAGAAGAGGTGTATGACCCCTGTAAATGCCCACGGGAGGGGGACTGTATTTGTGGTAAGCGAAAAGGCACGGCGGAGATCATTATCGGCAAACAAAGAAACGGCCCCATTGGTGATGTGACGTTGGCCTTTATTGACCGCTATACCCGATTTGAGGACCTGGCTGAGGATCACCCCGCCTACTTTCAGCAATCCGGGTCTGTGTAGTTATTTTAAAAAAATTGCGAAGGAGCTTTTTATTGAGGCGAAAAAAGAAATCGAATAATTATGCGGTAGCCGATGGAATCTACAATCTTTTATTTCTGGATAAGACGGCCTTCAGAGGAATCAAACCCAATAATATCCAATTTTTCCAGCTCTTCCTCGATTTCGACTGAAAAACTCAGAAAACTCCAGCATGTATTGGGCCACCAGATATTGCACTCTTCAGGCTTATTTTGCATTAGAATTGAGTCGGTTATTTTAATTTAAATCCCCAATGCTGTATTGGGTTTTGGGCAGGCGCGAATTGACAATTCAGGTAAGTGAGCGTACAGTAGTAGCCAGGTGTATACCTTATGTTAGGAGATAAAGCGTTCTGGGTAATGCCTTTTAGTTAGTCTGTTTTTATGGGACGGCCTTTGTTAGATCACAACGGATAAGAGCTAAAAAATGACGTAGTGCAGCCAAAACAATCTCTCTAAAATAGACCAATGGGGCCCAGAGAAACATTCGCTCAGGGTGAGCAGCGTCTACTAACCACCTTAGAAGAAGGAGGGCCAACCATGAAAAGATTACTTACCATCGTTTTTACCCTTGCAGCCTTTGCTGCCATATTCCCTGCGGCCATCGTCTGGTCGCAACGCGCTGTTGCCACCTTTCCCGTTATTGTTATCTTCGATGATAACGCGCCATTCCATAATTTCCGAGGTGTCTATCGTCCGGACACCCGTGCACGCGCCAATCCTCAGGCATGGCGCTACCTGGATCGCGGCGTTGCCGGAGCCGTACAGGCGCTTGAGGCCCGTCACCTGTTTCGCTCCAATCACGTCTATAGTGCCGCAGCACGCGGATTTTCCGCAAAACTGACAGCCCGTCAGATCGACGCGCTGGAGAACGATCCCATGGTCGCCTACGTCGAGGCCGATGGGGCCATGAGTATCAATGCTCAGATCCTTCCTTGGGGTATTGATCGGATTGATGCGGATATCAGTTCCACACTGGCAGGTAACGGTAGCGGCGCCATCAGTAACGTCAACGCGTATATCATTGATACGGGGATCGACACGGCACACACTGACCTGTTTGTGGTGAAACATATGAACTTTGCCGGCGGGAAAAATTCGGATTGTAACGGCCACGGAACACATGTAGCGGGGACCGTAGCTGCTAAAGACAACACAAGCGACGTGGTTGGGGCGGCGCCCGGCGCGCCCCTAACCGGCGTAAAGGTGTTGGATTGTAGAGGAAGCGGATTTACTTCCAACGTGATTAAAGGGGTAGATTGGGTAACGGCCAATGCCATCAAGCCTGCCATTGGCAATATGAGTCTCGGCGGCGGTGTTAGCAACGCACTGGATGCTGCCGTGAAGAAATCGGCGGATAGTGGCGTGTTTTACTCCATTGCGGCGGGCAATAGTGGCGTTGATGCGTGCAACTCTTCGCCGGCGCGGGCTGGCACGCATAATGGCATTATGACGACCGCCGCAACGGACAGCCTCGACAAGGAAGCCAGCTGGAGCAACTACGGCCCCTGTGTGGATATTTGGGCGCCCGGTGTGAGTATCCTGTCCACGAAGAAAGGAGGCGGGACAACAATATTCAGCGGGACATCCATGGCTGCGCCGCACGTCGGTGGGACGGGGGCGTTGTATCTTTCGTTGAATATGATCGCAAGCCCGGCCACCGTTGAAGGTCAGCTTAAAACCAATGCCCTGACAACGGGGACAACCAGTAAGAACGGACAGCCGATCAAGCTAGTCTATGCTGGCTTGTATTAGTCTTTGCTGATCGACGGACGCGCACAAGACGCTCCTGTTTCAACGGGAGTGTCTTAATGCCTGAACCCCCCAGCCTCCTTATCAGGGGGAAGATTGAAAGTCCCCCTGATAAGGAGGATTTAGGGGGTTTTTAGAGGCGGACTTAAGTCATACTGATAAAGAATCGCATCCTCAGTCGGCGTGTCATAATATTTCTTACGTACCCCTACTTCGTAAAAATTAAATTTGCGATAAAGCGATCGGGCCGCCGTATTACTGGCACGTACCTCCAACAGGATGAAGTGCATCCCCCGTTTTTGAGCCATCCCTAATATCCATTTCATTGCCTCTGCTCCGATGCCCTGTCTTTGATATTTTGGCGCAACGGCAAGATTCATGAGATGAAACTCCCCTGCAACCTCCCAGAAAAAAAGGTAGCCAACCATCTGCCCCAAATACCTGATTACAAAGGAGAACGAAAAGGGGTTATCAAATAGCTCGGCACGAACCATCCCTGTGGTCCAGGGCGAGGAGAAGATCGCCTGCTCAATTGCAATCACCTCTTCAATATCAGCGGGCGTCATCTTCTCGAAGGTGTACATCTTGCTTAGTAAATAGTTCGTATTAGGGCGAGGACTTCCTGGGCACAAAATCGGCCAGGTAAAAGGGCAACACCTCTTCCGGGGACTTCTGTTCTCCCTTGATCATTTGCAACCTTCCACATTCCGCAACGGCAGAGGCAGTAGGGCCAGCTACTTCGGTAACGCCGGCCACACCCTCTCCTACAAGTAGAACCTCTTGTTGCGGTTGATGCGCCATGATCTCACGAATCTGGGCCAACGCTTCCTCCACCGTGGAGACGGAATCGGGATAAAGTTGGATTAGGTCTTTTTCCTGTGGAAGAAACAAGGCCCAGTAAACCTCTCCCTTCCGGGCCACCATCATGGGGGTGATGGCCTTCTGTGTATGACAAAAAGGGAGGGCCATTGCCCTCAGCGTAGAAACCGGTAGAAGGGGTAATCCAAGGGCGTAAGCCAACCCCTTGGCGGTCGCCAGTCCCACCCGTAAACCGGTAAAAGAGCCGGGGCCGATTGAAACCGCAATGGCGGCAAGGTCAGAAGGGGCGGTGCCGGTCTCTTTCAACAGGATATCAATTTGCGGCAGAAGTCTTTCCGCGTGCTTATTTAATGCAGCCGAAAGCGGGAGTTCCTTGACCAGCGTTGCCCTATCCATTAAGGCGATGCTTCCTTTCTGCGTAGATGTTTCGATGCCCAGAATCTTCATTCCTGTCCTCACGGAATGCCGCTTGTCTTTTCGCACGCAGTGGCGGTATCAATACCGCTACTTCCAGAACAACTATCCTTATCGCCGCCGCCGTCTAAGGTATCATTCCCTGCACCGCCGCTTAACCGGTTGTTGCCGGCGCCGCCGCCCAACGTGTCATTCTCAACGCCGCCGTTTAAGCTGTCGTTGCCGTTGCCGCCCAATAAAACATCATCGCCTCTGTCGCCCATGAGGCTGTCTCTTCCATCCCCGCCGACAATGCAGTCATTTCCGTCACGTCCCCTGATCCTGTCATTTCCGGCAAAACCGTAAATCAGGTCGTTTGCGGGCGTGCCAACCAATACATCATTACCGGCAGTTCCATTAATTGTGTTGGTGGTTGCCAGTAAGGGGCATTCGTCCACGATGTCACAGATACGATCCCGATCGGTATCTGGCAGTGGCGCATGGACGACGCCGGTTACCTGATTACAGCTATCGGTTGTGCAGATATTATCATCGTCGGTAACCACACCAGCGCATCTGTCGGTTGGTGGTGTGAAAGGGCTAACTTTCATGACAAAGACATCAGTATTACCGTTGAGAGCCAGATCCGGCCTAACGGCCACCGGAAATGTAGTCTCAGTAGACGAGGTTCTAATGCAATACGGATAGGGTTTTTCATGTGTCTTCTCCTTTACTTATGGTCGGGGTGAAAGGTTTGCCCCACTATCGGGACTCATCGGCAACTCCACAATCTTCAACTCTTTAAATTCAATCTCCCCCTGGATTGTCTCCCCTTGTATTGTAATCAAAAAGGGAAACAGAACCCGATCCGTGGAGGCAGCGTTGGAACGGCCGCTGCGGCCCACGTAACGATAATCACGAAAGGAGATTTGCGCCTCCATTGCCCCTGTTGGATCAAAAAACAGGGCCTCTGTGACACGCAACGATTTCGGCTCAATTAAGACCTTTTGCATTAAAACAGGATTTTGCTCTTTTTCCATAAAAAAATAAAGGACGAATTGGTCTTTTTGTTTCTCCAGGGCCGGGCGATAGGGGGCCGTTGATGTTGAACCCATTAGCAAGGCAACGTGCGGCAAGCCACCCCGCGCAACCCAATCTAACAGGGTGAGCCACTCCATCCGCATCTCCGGTTTTGTTTGTGCGTCCAGATACCGTTTAAACCCTTTGCGGCTTCCGACAAATTCCTTTCCCGAATCGGGTACCGTAAAGATGATTTCAGGCGTGTCTGTTTCAGGCGAGCCTGTCTCAAGCTGGCCTGTGGGTTGGCGTTTCCATTGGAAATCAAAGAGCGAGCCACCCAGCAGGTCAAACCCTTCTATTTCTATTTGGCCTGAATGCGAACTCCATTTTGCCCAGAAGCGTTTGAGCAGGCTGTCGGAAACAGAGGCCTCCATTAACCCGATCAAAGGCGGAAGCGCCGCCTGCTCTTTTTGATACAACAAGAGAAGCTCATCTAGGGAAATATCTTGGGAATAGGGGCCTGTGATGGGTGAGCCAATGATGGGGCGAACCCGCCTTGCGCAGCCCACAAGGATTAATATCGCAACCAGTAGAAAGATAGCCTTGGCCGTAAATCGCCCCACTTTTGTATCAGGCTGACTCATTACTGTTCTGCGCCCTCTTGAGCGCTATTGACTGGCGTAACAACATCTGTGCTTTCACCGCGACCGGAGTCGGCGTTCCGACCGACGGGAGCGGTCCGTTCGCCCCCCCCGTTGGGGGCCACCATACGGTTATAAATGGGGCGAATATTGCGAATGACCATAATCCACACGACCAGCAGGGCCAGGACAATCACCGACAGCCATCGCGTATTCTCAAACCCTGCCAGGGCCACAGTCAATAGCAGGCCCAACAGCGAGGCAATGGCCTTCGAGGAACGAAGCACCAGGATATCAATAAAGGCCTTACCCTGATACTTCACTTCCTGTTTCACTGGAACATACAGGGCCTCTTTTGCAGACTGATTGATCGAATACGCAAAGGCGTTATCGAGGGTATTGAGCAGGCTTCCCAGGAGCAGCCCCGGCAATAAAACAAATCCCGCCTCTCCAATGAGGGCGGCAACCGGCAGAACCAGCAGCGCGCTTGTGACTCCCATCCGAACCAAAACCCAGCGGGTCAGAAAAAGTTGTACCAGGATGGCCATGAAGTTGGTGAACGCAAACACAGATGAGAAATGGGCCCCCAGGTCCTCCTCGGCAACAAAATGGGATACGGTGGACGTAAACTGATAATCCATCATTGTGGAGACCATTTCGTAGAGTCCGACCAGCATGGCGATGCCAATCAGATAGGGCGAGTGGATGAAGACCTGCACCCCTTCCCGCCATACTGAATGACCCTTCTCTGGCGGCAAGACCGCTTGAGTCTCACTGGGCGATATCGGGCCGATGCGTTTACCGGCAAACCAGGCAATCAGGGCCATGATGGCCAATGCCCCGATGGACATAAAGGCTACACCGGAGGGGCTGACTTGTTTTGCATAAGAGGCAATCACCGCGCTACCAAAAAAACCGCCCAGAACCCCTCCTAATCCAATCATGCCGTAGAGGCGGCGTGCCATTTGGCTATCTCCGCTATCGTTTAAGAAAGCGAAAAAACCCGCGACCATCAGGGTGGCAAAAAAATCACCGAAGAAATAAAACAGCCAGCGGGTGGCCGCTCCGGGCTGATAAAACAGGAGGGCAAAACCCAGGAAGCCCGTGGCAAAGAAGGCCATAATCGCCAGCGCCAGTTTTTCCCGTTTAAGATGAAAGGCCACCTTGGCAAATAGCCACGTGGCAAGGATGGCCAGAAACAGATTGATTTCTTTTGCGATCAATTCCACCTGGGCGGCGTCAAGATGCATCCCTGCGATCGTCCACCCTGATTCCTTATAGTACCCGATCAGCAGCGCCTTTTTAATCGGTTTGACCAGCCAATAGGTCGCGATAATCAGAAAGAAATAACCAAACATTAGAAGCGCATGCCCGCGTTCATGGGCCGTAAGCTTTTTTAGTTCGAAGAGGACATAGGTCCCAAAAACCAGAACGATAGGCCAGAGTAATAGCTTGACGTAGGCGATAAACGACGCGAAGAAAGACGATCCCATTTGTTCCATGTCGGCTCCTTTCTTTAGATACAAATAGTAAACCTCCCCTTTTGCCTGGCATTTTGGTGGATAAGGAGAAAAAGAGAGGTGTAATGGATGTTAACACAAGTGAGATTGGTTATTGCAAAGCAATGAGCCGCATCTACCCCCCAAAAAATGGGGAAATAAAGGAGGGACTGGCAATGTCTTTCGGGCTTAAAACAGGTACTTGCTATCGGCGGCAACCACTTGATACACTGCTCCCCTCTTATGGAAACACCCAAACATATTCATATGATTGCCATATCCGGTGTGGGAATGGCGGCACTAGCCGGTCTCCTTAAGGCGGCAGGTCACTATGTCGTCGGTTCGGATAAAGCGATTTTTCCGCCCATGAGCACGTTGCTGGAACAGGCCGGTATTTTGTGTAAAAACGGGTTTGATCCCAGCCATATTGATCCAAAAACCGATTTGGTCATTATCGGAAACGCCGTCAGCCGTGACAACCCAGAGGTGCTGGCCGCAACCGAGCGAGGCCTCCCTTACTATTCCCTGCCCCAGGCCTTAAGCCTGTTTTTTCTGACGGAACGTATGCCGTTGGTCGTGGTGGGAACCCACGGTAAAACCACCACGACATCACAACTGGCCTTTCTACTGGCCTTTGCAGGATGGGACCCCTCCGTGATGGTCGGCGGCATCATGAAAAATTTTAATACCAATTCGCGCTTGGGCAAGGGCGCCCATTTTGTGATTGAAGGGGACGAGTACAACAGCGCCTTTTTTGATCAAGGAGCCAAGTTTCTTCATTACCGGCCTCATCATGCAATCCTAACCAGCATTGAACTGGATCATTGTGATATTTACCCTGATTTCTCTTCCATCCAGAACGCCTTTAGGCAATTTGTGCAGCTGATCCCCAAATACGGGTTTCTGGTGGCACATCATGATCCCGCCGTGATAGGGGTTGCTAAGGAAGCCGCCTGTCCGTGGGTCACTTATGGACTTCACCCGGAGTGTGACTGGCAGGCCACGAACATACAGTTTGGCGAAGAAGGTACCCGATTTGATCTTGTGTATAAGCGTCAGACTATTGGATCGGTCAAATCCCCTCTTATCGGCCAACATAATGTGAAGAATACGTTGGCCAATATTGCATTGACTTATCATTTGGGTGTGGGGCTTCCGGCCATATTAGAGGGGGTGCGTTGCTTTGCCGGTGTGGCGCGTCGTCAGGAGGTCGTTAAGGTGGTGCGTGACATTATCATTATGGACGACTTTGCCCACCACCCAACGGCCATCACAGAAACCATGCAGGCCCTTCGTTTGCGGTACCCCAAAAGACGCCTTTGGGCCGTCTTTGAGCCTCGATCGGCCTCATCCCGGCGAAACGTCTTCCAGAAGGAGTTTGCCATTGCCTTCCAAAATGCCGATTGCACCGTCTTGGCCGATCTTTTTGCGCCTGAAAAGGTGCCCGTGGAACAGCGGCTGCACCCGGAGGAGGTTATTGCGGAGGTAAACGCCAGCGGAAAAAGAGGGTTTTTTATTCCAACATCCGATGAGATTATTGCCTTCCTTGCAAAGGAGCTGACGCCGGGTGATCTGGTTTGTATTATGTCCAGCGGCGGTTTCGGCGGCATTTACACCAAGTTGGCAGATGCCCTTCAGAACGACTAGAGTGCTTTTTATTTAATTGCTTACAGACTCTTATTCCAATTCGCTTTCAAAATGAGACTATTAACGGCCTCGTAATAAAAGTAACGCCATGTCATCATTCCGGCAATGTTTAAGCCGGAATCCAGAACTGTCCGTCATGGCTACTGGATTCCGGCTAGAAGCACGCCGGAATGACAGAAGTTAAGGTATAAGGAAGTGTTGAAAACACCAACAGATGGTCTCATCTTGAAAGCGAATTGGAATTACTACAGATAGAGTAGTATAGTTTCGTCATTCCGGCAATGTTTAAGGCGGAATCCCCCCACCCTTCC
>SBBA01000067.1 GCA_005239925.1 Candidatus Troglogloeales bacterium
GGGTATGCCAATGGTTCTTTGCTGGATGCCCTGCCTCCCGAAGGTGAGCTGCTGGCGGATCTCAAAGCTTTAGGGATTCTCACAGAAAGAGGCCACGAATTTTTATCGGATTGTATCGTTGTGCCGCTTCATGATCTTTCGGGTGCCGTCACCGGGCTTTATGGCCGTCGGATCACGAACCAAGAACCTGCTCATCTCTATCTTCCCGGGCCACGGCGGGGTCTCATCAACTGGCAAGCGGCAAAACGGTCTTCCACGATTTTACTGACCGAAGCGATCATTGATGCGCTGACGCTTTACGATCAGGGCTTCAAGAACGCGATCCCCTGCTATGGCGTGACGGGGCTTTCGGAAGAACATCTCACCTGCTTCAAGCAATTTTGTGTGAAAGAGGTTGTGATTTGTTTTGATGCCGATGACGCCGGTAAGCGCGGCGCTGCGAGCGCCGTGAATCGGCTCACTGAAATCGGGATCACTTGTTCGATCATTACCCTGCCAGACAAGGATGTGAACGATTATTTTCGCCGTCATACGCCGGAAGAGTTTGAGAGCCTTGTAAAACAAGCCCATCCGCTGACGCCGATTCGATCCGAGGCGATTGCTTCGCGGACAGAGCAATTCTTTGAGGTGACCGACGTTGGCTTCAAGATTGGTTTTGGGGATCGGATGTATGAAGTGAAGGGGATTCACCGGCAGGGGGTGCAACTGCGGATTACCCTTCTCGTCAGACGTAGCGAGAAGATGCATTTGGATTCCGTTGATCTGTATGCCTCACGAGGCCGAGAGCGATTTTCAAAAGATGCGGCCTCTGCGCTCAAGGAACGCGAAGAACTTGTCCGAGATGATCTGATGCGGATTCTACAGCGGGTGGAACACTGGAGCGTGAAGACACAGGAGCATCAACCCGAAGCGCCAACACAAGAGATCGAGGCCGCGGCAAAAAAGTTTTTGACGAACCCGAATCTCTTCGATGAGATTTTATCGGATTTAGAGATGTTGGGGCTTTTGGGAGAAGAGACGATCAAGCGGGTGGGATACTTATCTTGTACGTCCCGCAAATTAGAGAAGCCGCTTTCTCTTTTGATTCAATCTCGTTCGGCTGCTGGGAAGTCCGCTTGCATGGAGGCGTTGTTGTCATTGATGCCGCCGGAAGATGTGAAACACTGGACACGACTGACCGATCAGGCGTTGTTCTATCAAGGCGAAATGGCGCTGGTTCACAAGTTGATTGCGATTGAAGAGATGGCCGGTTTGGGCAGTAACGGTCACGGTGGAAGCAGTGGCGCGGCCTATTCGATTCGTTCGATGCAATCGTCGGGGATGATTTCGATGGCCGGTGTGGTGAAGGACCCGGTCACGGGACAAATGGGGGGTCGCGAACAAAAGGTACGCGGACCGGCCAGTTTCTTGATGAGCACGACGGCACCGAATATGGATGAAGAGACGAAGAGCCGTTTTTTTATTTGCGGGATGGATGAAAGCGCAGACCTGACCCAACGGATTTTAGCGAGACAACGAGCAGATATGACGCTGGAAGGATATTTGAGAGGAAAGAAACGTGATGCCGTTATTCTCAAGCATCAAGCGGCGCAGCGGATGTTGAAGTCATTGGTGATTATTGATCCCGATCCGGAATCGAATCCGTTCGGAAGCGATGCGTTATGGGCGAGACGGGATCATCCGAAAGTGCTTTCGCTATTACGCGCAATTGCGCTTTTGTTTCAGCATCAACGGGAAATCAAAACGATGACGACTGAGACCGGCGAGATCATTGAGTATATCGAAGTGGGGGAAGCGGATTGGAAGCAGGCTGCGCCATTGATTATGTATTTGATGGAGTCGTCGCAATCGGAACTGCCCGCGCCGTCGCGCGCGTTGCACACAAAAATTAAAGAGATGGCGAAGGAGCGATTGTCCGGTATTGCTTCCTCATCAGGTGAAATCAGTTTTACGAATCGTGATCTGATGAAGATCACCGGCTGGTCATTGTGGCAGGTGAAGACGTACATTCGGCCGCTGATCGAGCATGAATTGATTTGGGTGCGGCAGGGGAAGAAGGGTCAGGAATATCGGTATGAGTTGCCGCAATAATTCCTCATTCCTTTCCCTCTTCCTTCCCCTCGCCCCGTGGGGGAGAGGGCAGGGTGAGGGGAATACTCCACAACTTGGAGGTGATTTTTTTAACTTGGAGGTCGAAAAAGGGTACTTGGAGGCACTTGGAGGTGAAGGGACCTCCAAGTTATTTCATTGTAAATAAAGGAGAAAACCTTGTTTTTTGTCAACTTGGAAGCTTGGAGGGGAGAGAGTATACGGCAATATTTTTTATGGATCATAGAGGGACCATCATAGTGAGAGGTCGTGGATGACCCCGGATGAAGCGTTGATGGAGTTTCGGGCGTGGTTGAAGTTGAGGAACTATCGGCCGATGAGCGTGATGGGTTATACCTATTCGCTCAATCCCTTTTGGACGTGGGTTGCCAAAGAAGGGGTCACCGATCTGCGATCGGTCACCCGGGCGATATTAGAGCGCTATGTGGCCCATGTCCAAAACCTCTACACAAGTCGGTCCACGCAGGCCGTGATTCTGCGAGCGGTGAAGCGATTGTTTGGCTGTCTGGTCGAGATGAACCACTTGTTGATTGATCCTGCCGTGGGGTTGCGAGACCCCTCATCGGGACAACGGCTGCCGAAGGCGGTGCTAACGCAAGGGGAGATGCAACGCCTGCTGGCGCAACCGAACATCTCTTTGAAGCAGGGGATTCGGGATTGGGCGTTGTTGGAGCTGCTTTATTCCACGGGACTTCGGAAAAGCGAAGTGCTTGCGCTCACGGTATATGATGTCGATTTAGAAGCTGGATTGCTTTCGGTGCGCTCTGGTAAAGGGGGAAAAAGCCGTGTGGTGCCGTTGGGCAAAGAGGCGGTCCGCTGGCTACGGGAATATCTTACCCAGATTCGTCCTGTGACAAATCGCCTGGCCCCACATGAGCGATCCCTTTTCCTCACGTATCAAGGGAATGGATTTCTTCGGCACACGCTGGCCATTCTGATTCGGCGATATGTGCGTGCGGCGAAAATCAAGAAGCTGGTCACGTGTCATACGATTCGGCATGCCTGCGCGACGCATCTGTTGGAAGCGGGCGCCGATATTATGGCGATCAAGGAGCTGTTGGGCCACCGACATATTTCGACCACACAGATTTACACGCGGGTGCGGCCGGTGGAGGTAAAGGCA
>SBBA01000081.1 GCA_005239925.1 Candidatus Troglogloeales bacterium
ACGTGGGATGATCCAACCAAATCCCTGGTGGATGAAGGGGCCGCTGGGAATGACACGATTGCGCTCCAATTCCCCAGCGCCATTCGGGAAGGGGAACGACCCTACTTTATTATGGGAGACCCCGCCTACCCCGTTTATGTGGCCCGTTTTGATACGGCGAAAGGTGGCATTGAAGAGCTGATGGCCAGTGGGCAGGAGCACAATGTCGGTATTCGCTTTGCCCCTCAATCAGATCAGCAACAACAGTTTAAGGGGAAGGTGGTTTATAAAGAGGGTCAGTATCGCGCCGTTTTTAAAAGGGCATTGACGACGCCGGATAAGGATGACTTGGCGATTGAGGTAATGAAGTTTATCCCCATTGCCTTTTCGGCGTGGGATGGTACCAATGGTGAGGTGGATAGCAAACGGTCGATTACCGCCTGGTATTATCTGCTGCTCAAACCCCCCGACCCGCCCACACGCTATATTTACCCAACAATTTTTTCCGTTCTGGTGGTGGGGCTATTGTGGGGAATTAGTCGTCGCTACGGTAAAGGAAAGGGAGCGTAGGAATAACATGAGGGGCACGGAAAACAACAGATCGACAGGGATAAGAAAAAAATTGCAATTTGGCTTCTTCCCTGTTATCATTGCACTCCTTTTGTCTGTAGGATGTCAGAACAAACATGTTGCGAGCGGCAAAGAAACCTTCAACCGATATTGTAGTCCCTGCCATGGAACGGGCGGCGCCGGTGACGGTTATAATGCCAAGAATCTCGACCCCCACGCGCGAGACCTCACCGACAAAGCTGAAGAGGTCATGGCCAAGTTGAGCAATAAAGAAATTTATGAGGTCATCGAAAAGGGCGGCGCGGGCGTTGATCTGGCCCCGACGATGCCCTCCTTTGGCCTGACTTTTTCAGAGAGTGAGATTTGGTCTCTGGTTGCCTATATTCGGACGTTGCATCCCTACAAAGGCGAGCCGGTCGTGTTTGATGAGCAGAAGCCTTATTCGGATAAAAGGCCCAAGGCAAAATCAGTAACAGAGGCAGACTTTTTTGCGTTGATGGAGGAGAAGGCCGCGGATGAAGCGATGCGAGCCGAGCTTGTGGGTTCGGGTGAGGAGTTGTTCTCGGAGTATGGCTGTATCGGGTGTCATCGTGTTCGGGGAAAGGGCGGGGAGTTGGGGCCGGATCTCTCTCGTGCCGGGTTTATGTTGCAGCCACAGTTTATCTATCGTTGGGTTCGTAATCCGCAATCCTTCCTGCCAAAAACGCGCATGCCCAATTTAAACCTGCAGGAAGAGGATGCCCTGGCGGTTACGCTTTATTTAAGTACATTGAAAGACCCTGCCCCTGGAGTGAATGCAACGCCGGTTGCGGCAGGAGACGCAGGAGCGCATTGATGCGTCTGGCTTTATCGGGAGGTTTGGACATGGATACAACATTGCGGGATCGAATCGCGGGTTTCGCCGATTTTTTAAAACGAGGTGGGTGGCTGATCTTCGTCTCTTTGGGGCTCTTCTTATTTGCGGGATTGGCCTTTGCCGATGTGGCCCTGGCTGCGGAAGGGGTCATGACCGAGTATCGGGATATCCCCTGGATTGGAAGCCGAAACGCGGTCTGGATGATTGCCCAGCTTCACATTTTGTTTGCCGGCTTTGTGTTGGGTGTGCCGATGTTTGCATTGACCTGTGAATATATCGGCTACAAAACGGGTGATATCCGTTACGACAAGCTGGCAAAAGAATTTACCAAGCTGCTCACCGCGTCATTTGGAACCACCGCCACCTTTGGTGCGATTCTTCTCTTCCTCCTGGTGGGTATGTATCCCAAGCTCTTTAATTACCTGTCGGGTGTCTTTTTCGCCACCTTCATTCTTTATGCCTTTCTTTTCATCCTCGAAACGGTGGTTCTTTATATCTATTGGTACGGCTGGGATTACATGGCCGGGCGGAAAAAGCTACATCTTTTCATGGGGCTGCTCTTAAACCTGGTGGGGTTGGCCATTATGTGGACGGCAGACGCGTGGCTTTCGTTCCAGGCCTCACCCGTAGTGCTTAGTGAGAATATGGGGTATTGGCAAAAACTTTGGGCGGCCGTGCATAACCCGACGTGGAATCCGGTGAATATACACCGTGTCATTGGAAACGTCGTGCTGGGTGGCTTTATGTGTGGCGCCTATGCCGGGGTTCGCTATCTTGGCGCGAAAACGCAGGCTGAACGCGAGCATTATGATTGGATGGGGTATGTGGGAAACTTTATCGGCATCTTCGGATTATTGCCGCTTCCGTTTGCCGGATACTGGCTGATGCGTGAGGTGTATGAATACAACCAGCAGATGGGTATTACGCTGATGGGTGGGATTCTCTCCTGGCTGTTTATCCTGCAGGCGATCCAGATTGGCGTATTGTTCTTGGGGGCGAACTATTATTTCTGGCAGGGGTTGGCCTATCGCGCCAATGCGCCGGTGCGATACAAAAAATATATCCTGGCCATGTTGATTACGCTGGTCTGCTGTTTTGCCGTCTGGCTGACGCCGCACTCGTTGGTGGCCTCGATTTCCGAGGCGCGTGCCATGGGAGGAACGCATCATCCCCTCCTCGGTGTGTTTGGGGTGATGTCGGCCAAGCTCACCGTGGTCAACCTGATGATCCTGACCACATTTATCAGCTTTTTGCTCTACTGGCGTGCCAATAAGGAAGAGACGGTTTCCTGGGCGAAGGGGGCGCGGATTGCTCAGTATATTGTGTTTGCGGTTGCCGTTGTTCTGGTGATTTATCTGGGGGTGTATGGCTACTTTGTTCCTGCAGTAGTTCGGGTGAAGGTGCTTTCAACCTTGCAGGTGCTTTCCGTTTTGTTTGTGTTGGTAACGGTGACGCCGCTCACGGCCCTTTCGTTAAAAAACGCGAAGATGACTGGAACGATGACCTGGGGGGTGATGCCCGCGCGGTCTCAATACGCGCTGATCTCCAACGGGATCATGGTGATTTTGATTATGACCTTAATGGGTTATGTGCGTTCCGGGTCGCGTGTTCATTTTCATATCTATGGGATTATGCGAGACACCTCGCCTTACGCCTATACCCCGTCGGTGGGTTTTGCGGCGGCCTTTATGGCGTTCACGACGTTTGTCTTTTGTTTGATTGCCCTCTTTATTTTCTGGGTGGCAGGCCTTCCCGATAAGTCGAAAAAGATGGCCGAGGCGGGGGTGGATACCCACGCGGGGACCGCAACGCCAGCGCTGGATGCCGTGGGAGGTAAGGGCTAGCGAGTGTATATCTTCCGGAGAAACAGGGAAGAGATAGGAATGGACACTTCTTTGAAATCAGTTGAATTGTTAAGACG
>SBBA01000099.1 GCA_005239925.1 Candidatus Troglogloeales bacterium
CTTGTCTCACTCTCAACATGCTCTTTAGTCGCAAGAAAATATACCAAAAAAAATGTCAAGCACTTTTTTTATTTTGAACATATCTAGTTTTTTAAAGAAAACAGCATGAACAGACAGTCAGGTGGTAGCATCAAGTGAGGCTGTTAATGGCGTGGAGGTCAGGCTAGAGAGGGCTTAACTCGGACCATCTGGAACCGACAAGAAAAAACCGAACAATCGGATGGCAAAGACTAAACCCCTGCCCTTTATGAATTAAAGCTATGGCTGACCAACTCGCAACCGTAAGCAAGTTACGGATTTTTAAACGTGCCGGGGCTCTCGTGAAAGAAGATATGTGTTGGATTGAAGAGGTCATCAAAATACAATTGAATATGCACTGAAGGGGAGGTAGTCAATTAATCCTCAAAAAATCATTTGTGCACTCTCTTTGTGCAGATTTCCTTGCTTCCTTTTTAAGACACCCTCCATTTCTAAAAAATATTTATAAATTTCCTGTTTTCCCCTTGACAACTCCGTTTTTTTGGCATAAATTGGCCGCTTGTGGGATAAATTGGGATAAATTGGGGGTAAATGGGAGTAATCGGCCTTATAGGAAGATACGATCACACAATCGACTCAAACGGTCGATTATCTATTCCCGCCAAGTTCAGGGAGTATATCACAACCTATTCGGAGGGGTGTGTTGTCATGACAACAGCCCATGTTGATTCTTGTATTGTGGTTTATCCCTTGCCAGAGTGGAACGCTATTACGCAGCGGGCTACACAAATGGAACCTGCCACCGGTGAATCCGGACAAGACTTCTTAAGAAGAAAAGATTTTTTGAGGATTTTTTATTCCCGCGCCGTGGACTCCGCCCTGGATAAACAGGGGCGTATTCTGCTTCCGGGCCATTTGAGGGAATATGCAGGCCTGGAAAAGGATACCGTTTTGGTGGGACATATGAACGTCTTTGAGATTTGGGATGTGCGCCGGTGGCAGGAAAAAGAAACCCAGGTTCTCGAACATCCCGAACGACTGCAAGAGGCAATGGCCAGTCTGGGAATATAGCAATTTGTGATTTAAGATTTATTTTTTTCGATGGGGGCATAGGGAAAATGGGGCCGGAAGAAAGTCATCAGCCGGTGATGGTCAACGAGGTGCTTACCGCCCTCGCATGTAAGTCGGGCGTCAAGGCGATTTACATTGATTGCACCGTAGGCCTGGGGGGGCATGCAGAGGCGATTTTAAACGCGACGGCGCCCTATGGAAAGGTGATTGGTATTGATCGTGATTCCGCAGCCCTTGCGTTGGCGCAAAAGCGGTGTGCCTCTTTTGGTGACCGAATGATTCTTCGTCACGGTTCTTTTAAAGGGCTGATAGAGATTGCCGAAACCCTGGCCCTCTCGGAGGTAGCCGGGGTGCTTTTTGATTTAGGCGTTTCTTCCATGCAATTAGATTCCCCCAATCGTGGGTTTTCCTGTAAGGCGACAGGGCCCCTCGATATGCGCATGGATCCGTCCCTCCCCCGCACGGCGGCTGATTGGGTGAACACCCTTCATGAAAAGCCGCTCGCCGACCTCATTGATCAATATGGCGAAGAAAGGGCGTCCCGGCGTATTGCCCGAGCAATTGTTCAATATCGAAAAGCAAATGGCCCGATCACAACAACCGACACACTCGCCGACATTGTTTGTCGGGTGATTCGACGAAAATCGAGTTGGAAGCGGATTCATCCTGCCACGAAGACCTTTCAGGCATTGCGAATAGCCGTCAACGACGAGTTGGGGGAACTCGATGCCGGCCTATCCCAGGCAATCTCATTATTGGCGGTGGGTGGCAGGCTGGTCGTGATTTCTTTCCATTCCCTGGAGGATCGATCCGTGAAAAATTGTTTCAGAGCGACGGCAATCGCCAGCACCCCTCACGAGAAGCCCCGTCGTTTTATTAACCTTTACAAAAAACCGGTGGTGCCAACTGGTGAAGAAATCACGCGTAATCCAAGGGCGAGATCGGCCAAGTTGCGTGCATTGGAGCGGGTTGCATGAAGATTTCTTTCACGAACGGATTGGTTTTCGGAGGGCTGGTTTTTGTTCTTTTATTGCTTTCCTTTGTTTCTTTATGGCAGCGGGATCAGATGACGCGCGTGGGATATGAGATTCAAAGAATGCAGCAACAAAAGGACAAACTGACCAAACAGCATAAGGAACTTTTAATTGAGGTTGAAAGCCTAAGTGCGTTAGATCGGATTGAAGATATTGCGATGCTGCAGCTTTCGATGGTTCCAGCCTTGCCCGGTGAGCGTATTTATGTCAAACAGGGGGCGGGCCCGGTTCCCAATGTATCCAGGTAATAAGCCTATGTCAAAAGGATCGAACCCCTTTTCACGATCAACCCAGTTTATTATGGTGGCGCTGGTCTTGACGGCCGGGTTCCTGTTTGTCTCGATTCGTCTGGCCGTCATTCAATGGATACAATATGGCAAGTGGCACTCCCTGGCCAAAAGGCAACACGAACGAAAAATATCCGATCATGTGGAACGCGGCACCATCTACGATCGAAGTGGAAAAATCGTATCAATCAACGTTGATGTTCCATCACTTTACGCGGTTGCCGATGAGGTAGAAAATCCACAAAGAACGGCGCAGCTTTTAGCCTCCCATTTAACCATTCCTCAAGACAAACTGGTCAAGAAGCTTCATCGCGGAAAAGATTTTATTTGGCTGGCCCGGAAGATCAATCCGGATCGTTTGGATCAGATTAAGCGATTGGACCTGTCCGGGATTGGCTCCTTAATGGAGAGCAAGCGGTTTTATCCCAAGCGGGCGCTGTTTGGCCATATTGTTGGTTTTGTCGGGATGGACAATAAAGGCCTGGAGGGGATTGAGCATCGGTATGATGACTGGCTGACGGGAGCCCCCGGAGAGGTGGTCGTCGTTCGGGATGCCTATGGAAAGTCCATCTATCCCAAGGGGTTTAATTATATTCCGCCTTCTCGCGGCAAGGACATCCATTTGACGTTGGACGAGACGATTCAACATATCACCGCGCGGGAGCTTCGTATCGCCGTGGCAAACGCGCGTGCCAAAGGAGGGGTGGCCATTGTCATGGAGCCAACCACTGGGGCCATTTTATCCATGGCCGTTCACCCGGCCTTTAATCCCAATGCCTATGATCGGTACCGCCCTTCGGAATGGAGGAACAAGGCGATTACTGATATGTATGAGCCGGGTTCCACGTTTAAGATTGTGGCGGCGTCAGGGGCGTTGGAGGAGAACCTGGTCTATCCCAACCAGATCATTAACTGTGAACAGGGGGCTTATACGGTATCTGGAACGGTGATTCATGACCACGAACCGATGGGGCGGGTTCCCTTTTATGATGTGATTGCGCGATCGAGCAATATCGGCATGGTGAAGGTGGCCGATCGTTTGGGAAAGGGACGGCTGGCCGCCTATGCCAAGGCCTTTGGATTTGGGTCAAAACGAGGTATTGACCTTACCGGGGAATCGCCTGGACTTTTACAGGATACGGCAAAATGGTCGAAGCGTTCCCTGGCCTCCATTGCGATTGGTCAGGAGGTTGGCGTGACCCCCTTGCAGATGACCGTGGCTCTCTCCGTGATTGCCAATGGCGGATGGCGTGTGACCCCCTACGTGGTTCAGGAAGGGGCGGAGACGGCTTCATTCCCTGCGCGGAAGCGGGTGATTTCAGAAAAAACGGCATTTGCAATGACCCGGATGTTAAAGCGGGTGGTTTCAGAAAAGGGAACGGGGGGAAAGGCAGCCATTGCCGGGTTTTCAGTGGCCGGTAAAACCGGAACGGCGCAAAAGGTGGATACACAAACAGGCCGCTATTCTCGCGATGGATACGTCAGCTCATTTGTCGGTTTTGTTCCGGCTCAAGACCCGATCCTGACGATTCTGGTGATGATTGATGAACCAGAGGTAGGGGAGTTTGGGGGAGAGGTGGCGGCTCCCGCATTTTCTGTGATTGGCCGAGAGGTGCTCCATTATCTAAAGGTTCCGCCAACATCGCATCACGGAGGGCCGATTTGAATCTTGCGGAAGGATTAAAATTGTGTGCGACGTTGGGTATATCGGGGTCTGCCAACGTGGCCATTAGGCAAATTGTGACCGATTCACGAAAGGTGAGTGCCGGAGACCTTTTTGTCGCCCTTCCGGGGACCAAGCAGAATGGTCGTGCGTTTATTGGAGAGGCGATCCGGCGTGGCGCTGTTGCCATCGTTTATGAAGGGGAATTGCTTCAGGAGGGTGATTTAAAGGGTAAGCAATCGGCCTGTTCGGCGGTCCTGGTACGGGTTAAAGACGCGCACGAGACGCTCTTTCATTTGGCCTCTTGTTTCTTTGGAAACCCGGTCAAGGATCTGCGTCTCACCGGTGTAACCGGCACCAATGGTAAAACGACAACGACCTTTTTAATTCAATCTATTTTAAATGCCGATCGTCGCAGGACCGGTTTGATTGGGACGATTCGATACGACTGTGGAGACGGTGCATTTCTTCCCCCCGATGGGGGAACAACACCTGGGATTTTAGATTTACAAACCCTTTTTTCGCGCATGAGACAGCAAGGGACAACGGATGTGGTGATGGAGGTCTCCTCCCATGCCTTGGATCAACGACGTACCCTGGGGCTGATGTTTAACACGGCGGTTTTTACCAACTTGACGCAGGATCATCTGGATTATCACCAGACGATGGAGCACTATTTTGAGGCCAAGAAAAAACTGTTTAGTCAGGTCAGTGGCATGAGCGTGATTAATGTGGATGATCCGTGGGGCATGGCATTAAAAAACGAGGTAACCGGATCGGTGTTGGGCTACGGGATCAACCAGCATGAGGCAATTTATCCTCGATCCGTTACGTCCAGTTTGTCGGGGATTGAAATGGTTGTTGCGACGCCGATTGGGGATATTGTTGTTTCATCTCAACTCACCGGCCAATATAACGTCTACAATCTGTTGGCCGCGATTGGTGTGGGTGTGGTGTCAGGGCTATCCAGAGAGGCAATTGCCGCAGGGATTGCTGCCATGAAATCGGTACCGGGCCGATTCGAGCGAATTGATCTGGGCCAAGGTTTTCTTGTGGTCGTGGACTATGCCCACACGGAGGATGCCCTGGCCCGGTTGCTGGCCTCGGTGTCCTCGTTGTCTTTGGGGCATGTGATTACGGTTGTGGGTTGTGGCGGTGATCGGGATCGCGGGAAACGGCCCAAGATGGGAAAGGTGGCCTCTTTATATAGTCGTCTCTCTATTCTGACCTCGGATAATCCGAGGTCCGAGCCGCCTGAAGCGATTATTAAAGAGATGGAGGCGGGGCTTCTTGGTCAGACCCCACGGCCTCTTTACGAAGTAATCCCCGATCGGAGGGAGGCCATTGTTCGCGCCATTGGCGTGGCACAGCGAGGCGATACCGTGGTGATTGCCGGAAAGGGGCATGAGGCCTATCAGATCATAGGGGATCGTGTTATACATTTTGATGATAGAGAAGTGGCGCGTGAGGCGTTAGAGAAACTTTATGTGAGGAGGGGGTAGTTTATAATGTGGACGCTGGATCAGATTGTAAAATGGGCGAGAGAAGGGAAGATAGCCGATATTCATGGGGTGGGCGCGGTTCCTATCCGTGGTTTTTCGATTGATACAAGAACGTTGCAGGCCGGGGACGTATTTATTGCGCTTCCTGGAACACAGTGTGATGGTCATGCGTTTATTGAGGAGGCCCTGTGGCGGGGGGCCTCCGGGGTATTGGTCTCACGCGCCTGGTTTTTATCAGCGGCGCTCGGCCCCGATCTTTTGGCCCGGCATTTTTTTATTGGGGTGGACGATACGTTAAATGGATTGCAATCGCTGGCCCGATGGCATCGGAGCCAATTTTCTGGCCCGGTGGTGGGGATTACCGGCAGCAATGGAAAGACTACGACCAAAGAGATGTTGGCAAGTATTTTAGCCCGTCGCGGCCCCGTTTTAAAAAGTGAAGGGAATTTGAATAACCATATTGGCCTCCCCCTTTCGCTGCTTCGACTGGATTTGTCCGATCGGGCCGCCGTGGTGGAAATGGGAATCAGCCGCCCTGGGGAGATGGGGCCGTTGTGTGATATGGCGAACCCGACGGTCGGTGTGATTACCAATATTGGGCGGGCCCATCTTGAGTTTCTGGGCGACTTAAAGGGGGTGGCTATGGAAAAGCAGGTATTGTTTGACGCCATTGGGCCGGATGGCGCGGTAGTGATCAATCGAGACGATATCCATCTCGCCCAGTGGGAGGGACAGGCCCGCGAACGATGGACCTATGCCATTGAAAATGATGCTGATCTCACGGCAACCGATATTGAGCATCACGCGAACGGAACAACCTTCACGCTACAATTACATCGGCACGATGGCGGGGGTGGAGGCAAGCAAAAGATTGTGCTGAATCTGTTAGGAAGACATCAGGTGTATAACGCGATGGCGGCCTCGGCGGCTGCGCTGGCCTTAGGGTACGAGTTTCATGAAATCCGAGAGGGATTGCGGCATGTCCGTTCGCCGGCCATGCGCGGCGAGGTGATTGAAGTGGGCGGCGCCTCGGTTTATCTGGATGCGTACAATGCCAATCCGGAGTCCAATCGCATTGCCCTGCAGGTACTTTCCGCCTCCTGGGCCACGGAGCGAAGGGCCCCAGTGACAGTGGCCTGGACCGGTGAAGAAAGAAGAAAAGAAAAGAAAGGGCCGGGACGAAAAGTGGCCGTTCTGGGGGATATGCTGGAATTGGGTGAAACCGCAAGGGGCGCCCATTTGGAACTGGGTCGGCGGGTGGCGCAGCACCGAGTGGATCGTTTGATTGCCGTGGGGCATTGGAGCGCATTGATTGCCGAGGGGGCAAGAGAGGGAGGCATGGCAAAGGAGGCCATCTCGGCCTATGAGACGCTTTCTGAAATTGATCTTAGAAACGAGATACAGAAGGGGGATATTGTATTAATCAAAGGATCACGGGGAATGAAAATGGAACGTGTACTGGATGTGTTTCGTCAACCCGAATAAATCAATGTTATATAATCTACTCTACCCATTTCATGAAATCTTTTCGTTCTTGAACGTCTTTCGGTATATTACCTTTCGAACGATTTACGCCACGTTGACGGCCCTGGCCCTGTCTTTACTGATTGGGAAACAGGTCACCGCCCTTTTGGCCCGGTATCAGATTGGGCAGCAGATTCGGGAAGATGGGCCGGAGTCCCATGCCATCAAGGCTGGGACGCCCACCATGGGGGGGATTATTGTCCTAGGGTCTATTATCATCTCGACGCTGCTTTGGGCCGATATGACCAATCTCTACATCGGCCTGGTTCTCTTTGCGACGGTGGCGTTTGGCGCCATTGGGTTCTGGGACGATTTTCTGAAATGTATTCGGAAAAATTCCAAGGGACTGATGCCACGGATTAAGTTTTCGCTTCAGATTGCGGCGGCGACCATCGTTGCCATTGGCATTACCCTCTCGGACGCCTATTCCAGCCAGCTTTCCGTGCCGTTCTTTAAAAATCTAACGCCCGACCTGGGGCTTTTTTATATTGTCTTTGCCATTCTGGTGGTTGTAGGAAGTTCGAATGCCGTGAATCTGACCGATGGATTGGATGGCCTGGCCATTGGCCCGGTTATCGTTGCCGCAGTGGCCTATCTGTTTCTCTCCTACGTGGTAGGACATCGGTCTCTCTCGGAGTATCTCTTGATCCCTTATATCAAAGGAGCAGGAGAACTTTCTATCTATTGCGGTGCCATGATCGGGGCCGCATTGGGTTTTCTGTGGTTTAATGCCTATCCTGCGTCGGTTTTTATGGGGGACATTGGATCGCTTCCTTTGGGCGCGGCGTTGGGTGTGGTCGCCGTCATTGTGAAACACGAGATGCTCCTGTTGTTGGTGGGTGGGGTGTTTGTGATCGAGGCCCTTTCCGTAATCTTTCAGGTGGCCTCGTTTAAATCGCGCGGGAAGCGGGTTTTTTTAATGGCCCCGGTGCATCATCATTTTGAGCTTCTGGGGTGGAAAGAGCCAAAGATTGTGGTTCGATTCTGGATTATATCCATTGTTCTGGCGTTGATTGGCCTGAGCACATTGAAATTGAGGTAAATCCGATTCCCTCCCCCCTTGTGAGGGAGGGCTAGGGTGAGGGATGCGTATGCAATTAGAAAAGAAACGTGTCACCGTGGTGGGCTTAGGCCAGAGTGGAGAAGCCGCAGCGGCTTTCCTGGCGAGGCAAGGGGCTATTGTCTCTGTTATCGACGACGCAAAGAAGGAACCGCCTGTGGCCCTTCTCACAGAGAAAAGTCGTTTTCCGATTTCGTTTCAAATGGGTGACTGGAATCCAAAAGATCTTCTTTCGGCAGACCTGATTGTGGTTAGCCCCGGTGTGCCGCTTTCACGTCTTCCGATGGCGGCTCTGGCCGATGCTGGCATTCCGGTGATCAGCGAGATCGAATTGGCCTTCCGATTTCTAATGGCGCCGGTGATTGCGATTACAGGCACCAATGGAAAAAGCACAACGACCACCTTGGTGGCGGAAATCCTCAAAGAGAGCGGCTTGAATGTTTTCTTGGGAGGGAATATAGGAAACCCGCTGATTCTGGCCGCATTGCAACCGTTTGATTATATCGTGGCTGAGGTTAGTTCTTTTCAATTGGAAACGATTGACACCTTTCGGCCGCGCATTGCCGCCTTGTTGAACATAACCGAAGACCATATGAATCGCCATAAGACGATGGAAAACTACCGCGCAGCCAAGGAGCGGATTTTTGAAAATCAGACTGGCGTGGATTATGCCGTGTTTAACGTGAACGATCCGCCGCCCAACGCCTCTCTGTTGAAGGGTATTCCGGTGTGGTTTGCTCACAAGGTGTTGCCGGGTGAGCCGTTTTCATTGCGGAGGCGGGAGGTAGCCCTCTCTCACGATGTAATTATTTCCAATATTATGGGGACGCCTCAGCCGATTATCTGGTCCTCTGCGCTTTCGCTTTATGGGGAACCTAACATGGAAAACGTAATGGCGGCGATTGCCATCAGCCAATTGGCGGGGGCCTCTCAGGAGGCGATTTGGACGACGCTCACGCGGTTTTCGGGGCTGCCCCACCGAATGGAGAAGGTGCGGGAGATCAAAGGCGTGACCTATATTGATGACTCCAAGGGAACCAATGTCTGGGCGGTCAGAAAATCGCTGGAAGGGATGACGCGTCCGGTGGTGCTCATTGCCGGTGGGATGAATAAAGGGGCCGACTTTGCGCCGCTTCGGGAAGTCGTATTAAAAAAAGTGACCCAACTGATTTTAATGGGGGATGCCGCGGACGTCATGGCCCGCTGCTTTCACGATCATCCCGCGGTGACACGGGTGGGATCCATGAAAGAGGCGGTTGTAAGGGCGGCGGCGGTTTCCGGTCCCAATAATGTGGTGTTGCTCTCCCCCGGATGCGCAAGCTTTGATATGTTCAAAAATTTTGCGCATCGGGGAGATTGTTTTAAAGAGGCGGTTTATGAATTGGGTGAGTAGGGGAGTCGAGGGGGTAAAGATGAGTGTTGTCGGTGACGGCTGGTTGCTCAAAAAGGAGGCTGAAAAAGCCGTCGGGGATCGGGGCCTTGTAATCATTCTCCTGACGTTGTCGCTTCTGGGGTTGGTCATGGTCTATAGCACCAGCACGGCGCTGGCCTGGAAGAAATACGGCGATTCCGCCTATTTTCTCAAACGGCAACTGGTCTGGATGGTCGTTGGGATAGCTCTGTTTTCCTTTTTGGCAAAAATTGATTTGGGACGCCTACGCGATGAGCTGATTCCGATTGCTGGTGTGATTTTTACCCTGCTGTTGTTGGTGCTGCTTTTTGGACGAGAGGTCAATGGGGCGCGCCGATGGCTTCGGTTTGGCGTCGTCAGTTTTCAGCCGTCGGAAATCGCGAAGCTGTTTGTGGTGCTCTATCTGGCGCACTATATTTCCAAAAGGGGAGACGACCTTTCTGATTTTGTAAATGGACTCTTGCCCAGCCTGGGGTTGCTGGGTCTTTTAAGTTTTCTGATCTGGAGGGAGCCGGATCTGGGCACAACGCTGACGATTGCAATTATCTCCGGGTTGCTTTTGTTTATCGGCGGGGCCTCGTTGCGTCATTTGGCTTGGCTCAGCTTTTTTGCCGTCTCGTTCGTGGTTTACTCCCTGATTCGGTATCCGTACATGTTGCAACGGGTGAGGACCTACATCAATCCATTTATGGATCCACCTGCAAAATCGTTTCAGATCAATCAATCCTATATCGCGCTGGGAAGTGGTGGCCCTTTTGGCGTCGGTTTGGGAGAGAGTCGGCAAAAACTTTTTTTCCTGCCGCAGCCGCATACGGATTTTATTTTTTCGGTGATCGGAGAGGAAATGGGATTGGTCGGCACCCTCTGCGTCATCCTTCTTTTTGTGGCGCTGCTTTGGAAAGGGGTGCAGATTGCCAGGGAGCTGGAGGACTCGTTTGCGCAGATGCTGGCGATTGGAACGACGCTGCTGCTGGTGATGCCGACCTTGATGAATATGGGGGTGGTGACGGGACTGTTACCGACCAAGGGACTTTCCCTGCCTTTTATCAGTTATGGTGGGTCGTCGCTTCTGCTCAATTGGGGGGCCGCGGGGATTTTGTATCGGGTGTCCAAGGAGATGCCGGTACGCCGAAGTGAAAAGAAGCAGAAAATTTATTTTCAGGAGGGACTCTAGATGAACGTGGTGATTGCGGGCGGCGGCACCGGGGGGCATCTGTATCCCTGCATTGCGTTGGCCCATACGTTTATGGAACAGGAGCCGAAAACAGAAATTCTTTTTATTGGAACGAAGATGGGTATGGAGGCGAAAATAGTCCCGGCGCAGGGGTTTCGATTGGAAACGATCTGGGCACAAGGGGTGGTGGGAAAATCCATCTTAAGAAAGATACGTGCGCTGATGCTGATTCCCATTGGCATTCTGCAATCGATGGCCCATCTGATTCGATTTTCGCCGCAACTGGTGATTGGAATCGGTGGTTACGCCGCCGGGCCTGTGATATTTGCCGCTTTTTTGTTGCGGATGAAACGGGTGATTCTGGAACCCAATTGTATCCCTGGGGTGATGAATCAGGTGCTGGCCCCCTTTGTACATCTCGCGATTACCGCATTTGAAGAGACGGCAGGGTTACTTCACGCCAGGAAGGTGGCCTGTCTGGGTGTGCCGGTTCGGTCGGAAATTCGTAGCGCTGCCATGTCGATAAAGCGGTCTCCTGATGCGCCTAAGACGGTACTGGTGTTGGGAGGCAGTCAGGGGGCGCATACCATTAATCGTGCCATGATAGCGGCGTTGCCGTTTTTGAAAGATCAGCCAATTCGGGTCATTCATCAGACGGGGGCAAAAGATTTTGCCGAGGTCGATCTCGCCTATAAACAATATCGGATTGATGCCAGGGTATCCCCTTTTATCGAAAAGATGGCGGAGGTCTATGCCGTGAGTAACTTGGTGATTTCGCGCGCCGGTGCGGGAACCGTGTCGGAATTGGCCATTGCAGGACTGCCATCCGTGTTGATTCCGTTTCCGTATGCCAAGGGGCATCAGGCAAAAAACGCAGAACCGTTTGCCGCTCGTGGCGCGGC
>SBBA01000141.1 GCA_005239925.1 Candidatus Troglogloeales bacterium
CCCTAACCCTCCCCCGCTCGCGGGGGAGGGTTAGGGAGAGGGTCCTCCCCCAAGGGGCGAGGGTAGATTACCTTAATCCAATTTCAAGCGCCTTAAGCGCCATGCTCTTCGAAGCATCCATCGCCGTGACATTGGCGTCGTAAGAACGGAGCGCGGCGATCAGGTTTACCATCTCCGTAATCGGCTCCACATTCGGATAATGGACATAGCCGTCAATGTCGGCATCCGGATGCTCCGGTTGAAACAGTTTTTTAAAGGGCCGTTTGTCATCCACAATTCGATCCACCTTGACCCCTTCATAAATAGAGAAAAAATCGGTCGGTTCTTCTTTAGCTGCCTTCACCGCGGTTGCCTTGAACATAACATCCTTACGGCGATAAGGCCCCCCCTCCTCGGTGCGCGTAGATTCGGAGTTGGCCAGATTGCTCGCGATAATCTCCAGCCGCCTCTTGTTGGCATCCAGGCCCGAGGCCGAAATAGCAAATGATACTTCAATGTCCATGAACCGCCCTCCTATTTATGATTTCTCAAATAACTCCTATCGTCCTTCTCGAATAGCGCCCTTCAGTCTTAGGAATTTTCCTGAAATGATCTGAGAGGACGCATTAAACATCAGATTGTTCTCGGCCAACCGCGCCATCTCCTGCTCGGCGTTCACGTTGTTGCGATCCTCTCGTGTCGTTCCATCGGTGGACGGGAGAACATACTCCTCTGCCGGGCGCACCAGGCCATTCACTGGAAAATGCTCCTTATGCGTCTGTGTCAGCTTCACCGTGTGCAACATATGGTCGTAGTCTGTTGTGGCCAACGGGCCTTCAATCGGCAAAGGCAAAAAATCCCGAATGGCCTTTTTAAAGTCCAGCTCTTTGGCCTTGTACTCGGGCGTCTCCTGGTTCGCAATATTGGATATCGTGGCCTGATGCTTCACGCTTCGCAGGTCCATCGCCCGGTGTAACAGGTTGGTTGTCTTATCAATCAAAAAATGAAACATCGTGTCCTCCTCCCGCCAACGGGCGGGGGCGAATGGACAGCTCCCGCCGGTCGCCGTGTGCTTGCAGATGCAGTTACACAAAAATTATCTACACAAAAAATCTAAATCTAATCCGCCAACGGGCGGAAGCGAACGGAGCCCTCCTGTTGGTCGGTCTGGGCATACCGATGTCGTTACACGAAAAATTATCTACGCAAAAAACGTAGATGTCACCAACAGAGAGTCTAACCTACATAAAGTCTATTTCCCGCTCTGTGCCACGGCAGGGAAAAACTTGCCTGCCTCTTCCTCCAATGACTCATCCTCGTCCTCTTCGGCGTCCAATAAGCCAGCGGACCGATATTCCTTCAGTTTGTTCCTCATGGTGCGAATGCTGATGCCAAGCCGTTTTGCGGCATGGGTTCGGTTGCCGCCCATCTTTTCGAGTGTCTCTAAAATCAGGTCGCGTTCCACCTCCCAAAGCGTTGTCTTTTCCGACCTGTTGGCTGATCCGTTGTGCACAATCGGCTCCTTTTTAATGGGATCTACAAAGCCTAGATGTTCAGGCAGAATGATCCCATCCAGAGAGGCCAGCAGACAGGCCCGTTCCATCGTATTTTCCAACTCGCGCACATTGCCCTTCCAGGGCCAGGCCAACAGTTGCGAGAGCGCCTCTGATGAGAGCTTAACCGGCTCCTGATGATTTCGGGCCGCTATTTTTTTAATAAAATGTTCCGCTAAAAGTGGGATATCGGAAATTCTGTCTCGCAGCGGCGGAATATGAAGCGGAAAGACATTAAGCCGATAATACAGGTCTTCTCTGAAACGGCCTTCTTCCACCTCTTTGAGGATAGGACGATTGGTCGTGGCAATGACCCGGATATCCAACGGGATGGGTTCCCTGCCTCCCACGCTGTCTACCTCTTTTTCCTGCAGCACCCGGAGCAACTTTGCCTGCAGCGACAGGTGCATCTCGCTGACCTCATCGAGGAGAATGGTCCCCGTATGGGCCAGTTCGAACTTTCCCGGTTTCCGTATCAATGCCCCTGTGAAGGCCCCCTTTTCATGTCCAAACAGCTCGGACTCCAGCAGGTTTTCCGGAACCGCGGCGCAATTGATGGCAATAAAAGGCCGATGGGCACGCGGCGAATGTTCATGAATAAACCGGGCAAACACCTCTTTGCCTGTCCCGGATTCCCCCTCCAGAAAGATCGTTGCATCGCTACTCGCGACCACCTCGGTCATTTTAAGGAGTTTCAGCATCCCCGGATTGTTGGTTAATATGGTTCGCATGGCCATTGAACGCCCTTTGATCGGTAAGGCCGATTTTTCAGCGACAGAGGAAGCCGAGGCCAGCCCTTTTTTAACCGCCTCGTCCAATCGCTCCTGTGAGAACGGCTTAACAAGATAATCCACAACACCTGACTTCATGGCCATGACGGCAGCGTCAATTGTTCCATAGGCCGACATAATAATGACGGGTATTTTGTATTTATTGACCTTATGAAAGAGGTCAATACCAGTCATCCCCCCCATTTGCATGTCGGTCAGGATCGTTCCAACCGGTTTTTCGTTCAGATAAGCCAAGGCCTCTTCACCGGACGTCGCCACCTCAGTATCGTATCCCAACAATTTAAGGGATTCCGTGAGGGCAATACGCATCGCAGGATCGTCATCAACAACCAGAACCGTCGAACTATTGCTCGTCTGTTTTAATGAATAATTCATTTTATCTCCTGAATACTCCCTTATTATATAGGTTCTTGGGGCAGGCAGACCGTAAAACAGGTGCCCTCCCTCCCTTCCACCTGGCTCGTCACCTCAATGGTGCCGTTATGCGCCGTGATGGCATTATGTACTATTGCAAGTCCTAGGCCAGTTCCCATGTTTTTGGTAGAAAAGAAGGGATCAAATATTTTTGAAAGGCGATCTTTGGGGATGCCGCAGCCGTTATCGTCTATTTTGACGATCACACCCGGCTCGCTTTTGACCCCATCGTGACGGCGAACGTCTATCATTCCATTCATTGCCGTAATTTTTAGTTGACCTCCCTTATGGAGGGCCTCCACGGCATTGATAATCAGATTAACGAAGGCCTGTTTAAGTAGGTCTTCATCGCAGGACAGGGGAGCTATCTTCTCATCCACCGATTGAATAAAATGAACCTCTTTTTGTTGAAAAAGGTGGGTGGCAAAGCCGGCCGCCTCCTCAATGACCTTCTTAATGGAGGTTAACTTAAAATTGGGATTGGGTCTTCCTGTAAAAACAAGGAGATTGGAAAGGGCATAATCCATCGCGTCAATGCCGGTTTGAATATGTTCAATCCATTTTTCCCTGTCGGATTCAGACGCGCGCCCCTCTTTTAAAAGCGATACAAACAACTCGATGCTTCCCAGGGGATTCCGCAGTTCGTGGGCCATGCGGACGGCCATCTCCCCCACGGCGGCCAGCCGGTCGTTGCGATGCGCCTGCTCGCGGAGTCGTTCCTGTTCAACTGCACTGTCCTGAAGGGCCTTGTTTTTTATTTCCAATTCATCCTTCAGTTGCCGAACTTGTACCTCAAGCAGCCGATAGCTTTTTTCCAACTCAGCGGAGGTGACATTAAATTGACGAATAACTTCCTCTAATAAAGTAATTTTGTCTTTTTCCATGGCTCCTTTTTTATTTGTGTTCTCTTCTAAAGACGATTTTCCAGGGTAGATAAGGCGGATAGGAGGGCGGCCTCTTCTGAAGAGGCGTTGAGATGGGTTTCGGCCATTCTTTTAATTAAGGGGTCTTTGCCGGTCTGCAGGATGGCCTTGAAGAGCCGCTTCCCCTGATCGTACGCCCCCAACTGTTCGTAGGTCATCGCCAGACGAAGCTGGGCCCATTCAATCGCCATCCGTTCTTCCCTGGGATTGTGAATGATTAAACGATACGATTCGACTGCCTTTTCATATTGGCCGGCTTGAAAATAAGCGTCGGCCAGCTTCAGATGAGGAAGGCCTTCTGCATGGGGATCATCCTCGATCCATTGCAAATAGGTCTGAATTTCCTTATCAAAATCGTTGCGAAACCGATGTACATTGGCCAACTCAAGATAAACCGCATGCCGATTCGGATCGTTGGGATTTTGACGCAGCCAATTTTGATAAAGCGCAATCGCCTTTTCGATCTCACCCTGTCGGAAGAAAATCTCTCCGAGGTGAGATAGTGCCCGGTGTCGTCCGGTACGCGACCGCCGCTGATATTGTTCAAAGGCCAACCGTGCATTTTCATCGTCTCCCAGTCGGGCAAAAACCTCCCCTAACTGAAAAAGGGCCTCATCTGAGACGGGATGTTTATAGTTGTCGGCGATGGGACGAAGCAGTTCGGCGGCCGGAGAAAGGAGACCCACCTTCACATGGCTCATGGCAATAATAAAACCAGCCTCCCCTTCAAGCATGTCTTGTGTGAAGGCCGGGCCGTAGGTATGGTAGAGGGTAATGACGGTCATCGGGTTTTGTATATCGCCCAATTGGTGCGCCAAGGCGTCGTTTAATCCATTTTGAATTTTATTGCGGTAGGGCGAAAAGGGGGGCAGATTCACGAGCATGGCCGCTTCAATCTCTATGATGGAGGCAATCTCTTTATACTTTTGTAATTCATCTACCGCCTCGAGCAGCACCCCTTGAGAGGTGGTGGAAGGGGGATTGCCCTCCAAAAGGAGCATGGCATGGGTACGTATTTTATGACGATAGGGATCGCTCAGTTCCAGGGTGGGTAAGAAGGCCTGTTTGGCAAGCGGCATGGCGCAGGGAACCGAGTCATCGTTAAGAAAGAGATCGCTGGTTGCCTTGGCGGCCTTGGGATCGGAGAGGGTCTCTTGTGTGCAGGCCTTGAGCGCTTCAACTGATAAAAGGAGCTGGGCTAAATTGAACAACTCATCGGCCTTGTTCTCTTCCGACTGCACGTCGAGACCATTTAATGTCTCATCAATAAGGGGAGGAAGGCTGGGCGCGGCCAGTGCAACTGGTTGTGCCTTTTTATTGGCCTGATAGAGGGCATGGGCACGAACAGCCGCCACAGGGGCCAGGGAATGATTCGGATGGATATTATAAAAATCAAGAAGCAATCGCCTAGCCTGAACCCATTGTTGGGTGCGATAGGCGGCCTCTCCAAACTGAAACAGGGAAATGGGGTCGCGAGAGCGATAAGAGGGATCCATGGCGGCTGCCGCTTGATAATATTGACGTGCCCTTTCAAATAGGCCTGCTTGGTAGAGGGCGTCTGCATATCCTAACAGAGCCTGGCTTTTTGTATCTCGATCCAGAGGGCGAATGTGCAACAGGGTCTCATAGGCCGTCTTGGCGTTGGGCCATTTTCCCCAGGCCCGGTAGGCATGGCCAATCTCCATCTGGGCTTGCCGAGTAAACTGGTCTTGGGAGGTGTGGTCTAAAACCCGGTTAAAATTGCCAATGGCCTCATAAAAAAGCCTTTGACGGGCGTAAATCTTTCCTATCTTCAGGTATCCAAAGGGGACATGTTTGGACCTGGGATAATCAGCAATGGCCTTCTGAAAGGAGGCCATGGCCTGGGGAATCCCCTCTTCTTCCCCCCGATCGGCCTGTTTCAGATAAAGCTCGCCCAGAAGGAAGCTGGCAACCTCGGCAACCGGCCTCTCTTTTTCTTGAAGCGCCTTCGTCTTGGTAATGGCCAGGGGAAGATTACCCTCAAAGTAGGCATAAATTACCTCTCGAAACGGCAGGGTATTCGTTTGGGCCAGGATGGGGGATATCTCATAAGGGGAGAGCGAGGGCAGAGGGGTTACAGGGCCTTTGTTCGGAATGGCCGCCATAGAGGGCGTATATAGCCCCACGGCAACCAGAATGATAGCGATCCCCCAAAAACGCCTGTGCATGTTGAACCCTCTTCACTTGTTAGTAATACCAAATATAAAAGCAAAAATGATGCCGTTTAAGCGTTAAAGTGTTGTGTTTTCTGATTTATTATAAGATTGATTAATGAAATCCATTTCATTACCCCCATTATCATTATCGGAGGAAGCCTGGTATTTCTAAAGGGGGGCCCCATACCATTTATATCATTGTACCATCCCAGATAGAGGCGTCTAGGGGTCAAATTGTTGTCTTTCTCATGTATTTGGTAGAATATGCTTAGAGGGTGGAAGGCTGGAAAATGATACTCCTAAGAATTGTAAGGGATAAGGATAGAATCTTGATAAAGTGGAATGTCTTTATTGTGGTGTTGATGATAGCGGTATTGCTGGTTTCAAAGGGGTGGACCGGGGAGCCTTTCCTGATGAAGGAAAGCAAACGGATCACAAAAAATGAACCGGGGGCTATTTATGGTAAACAGTTAAAGACGCAGGAAACAGCCTGGTATAAGGAACCCTGTGCATGGGCCCTCCTGGCTATACTGGTGGGTATCACGATATCAGCCGAACGTCAGGATAAAACAGCCCCCGCCCCTCCTGGAACCATTACCATCACCATCCCAACCCTTTAGCTCTCTGTTGGTGACATCACCATTTTTTGGCTCAAGGCACGGAAGTATGGGTAGAAAGATAAGCATCCGGTAGTGTAAGCTTCTGACGATCTTGCTCTCGTTGAAGGACAGAGCGTCAAGGAGGTATCACCGGATGCCAATAAATAAAGGATATCACATTGCTTTTAGGAACCAAAGGGTTTCAAGTGGAGCGTATCGAAAAGATTCAACGGAAGGGGCGAAACGCGGCGATGGTTTATTTGGAGCGCACTCAAAAGGGCTACCGGTGCAGCGGTTGTGGTCAATGGGTGCAGAAAAGGTATGACAGCAGGGAGGAAGAGGTTCAGCATCTAACACCTCCTTCTTTGTTTGTCGTTATTTTATCAGAAATGCCAAATTAAGTCTAAACTATTACACCCTCAGAGGAATCAAACCCAATAACACCCAATTTTTCCAGCTCTCCCTCGATTTCGGCTGAAAAACTCAGGAAACTCCAGATATTAATATTCTTGCCTCTTCAGAGGAATTCGTGGGTGAATGGCTGATCTCCTGCGCTAATCGTAAAAATTGCGTGGCCACGATTGTAAGGCCAATCGGTCGAGAATGTCCTGCGAAAGTTTTATTCCATCGGAAACCGGCATGTTTTGATTCACATGCGAGACGGTTCTCATTCCGGGAATCACCGTGGAAATATCCGGGCGAGAGAGACAAAAGCGAAGGGCCAGCTCCGACAGGGTCGCGGCACCCGTCTCTTTCAATATTTCGTTTAATTTCTCAATGCGGGCAACAACTTCTTTTCTGCGATCTTTTGTAAAGTAACGGGCACGCCAATCGCCCGGCTCAAAACGGGTTGTTTCGGTGATAGCGCCGGTGAGCGCCCCCTCATCAAAGGGACAACGCGCAATCACACCGACATTCTTCTCCCGGCATAAAGGGAGCAGGTCGCGAGCCGGTGTCGGATCAAAAATATTGTAAATCACCTGCACCGAATCCACCATTTCACGCCGCACAACTTCCAACGCCGAGTCGGGGCTGTGATCGTTAATGGATATGCCAAAGCGGGCTATCTTTCCCTCCTTTTGCAGTTTTAAAAGGGTGTTATACCAGCCTAAATCGGTAAGCCAATTTTCCGACCAAACATGTAATTGCTGCAGATCGATTTGCTCCACCCCTAAATTTTTTAAGCTTTGCTCCGTGCACGAAATAATATGATGATCGGGAAAGACATCGGAAACAAGTATACCTTTCTGTGCCGGCCATTCCTGATTTTTCGGCGGAATCTTGGTGGCAATATAAATTCGCTCCGCACGTTCTTTTTTTAACTTGGCGATCAGTTGTTCGCTATGACCTTGGCCGTAGGCCAATGCGGTATCGATAAAGTTCAGTCCAAGATCGCATGCCCGATGCAGCGCCTTCATTGCCTCGACATCGGAACCGCCCTTCCAAAGACTGCCGCCAATACCCCAGGCCCCAAATCCAATTTCAGAGAGGTTGATTCCACATCGCCCCAACGCCCGATATTGCATACGCCGTCTCTCCTGACTCTTTTTGTTGAACCCCGTCATGACCCACAAGGCCTGATGCTGGCCATTATAAACCATTACACCAGTCCAATGGGAAAGCCTATCCGGCTAAATTATCAGACGACAAACTAATGAGAAATTATTCTGATTGCATTCTTTTCAGCTTCTCAAGCAAAAATGTAGTGAACCTCATCAATGCTGATAACCGTTCCATTTACAAATAAGCTAAAGACGTACGTCTTAAGCCAGATTGGGTTTTCGTTTGTGAAAATCAGTGGCTTCTTCGAAGGCAAATGCGACCCTCAAGAGCGTTTCTTCATCAAAGGGTTTTGCTGAAATCTGTAAACCAATCGGCAACCCCTCCCCCGAAAAACCACAGGGGATCGAAATGGCTGGTATGCCGGCCAAATTGGCCGAGATCGTAAAAATATCGGAAAGGTACATCTGAATCGGGTCAGACATCTTCTCTCCGATTTTAAACGCAGGTGTCGGAGAGGTCGGCGATATTACGACATCCACCTCGCTAAAGGCCGAGTCAAAATCGTTTTTAATCAGCGTTCGCACCTGCTGCGCCTTTTTGTAATAGGCATCGTAATAGCCGGACGAAAGGACGTAAGTGCCCAGCATAATCCGCCGTTTCACTTCGGGGCCAAATCCTTCCGCGCGACTTTTCTGATACATCTCTTTTAAGTCGGAGGCCGCCTCCGTGCGATATCCAAATCGAACACCATCGAATCGCGCTAAGTTCGATGAGGCCTCTGCGGTTGCCACGATATAGTAGGTGGCAATGGCGTATTCACTGTGCGGAAGCGAGACCTCAACTGGTTTTGCGCCAAGTTTTTCAAATGTATTGATCGCCTCGGTGATTGCCGATGAAACCTCTGTATCTAATCCCCCCACAAAATATTCCTTGGGAACTCCGATACGTAATCCCGCAATGCCATTCGACAGATTTTGAGTGAAATCCGGCATCGGACGATTTGCCGAAGTGGTGTCTCTTGGATCATGTCCGCCGATGACATTCATCACGATAGCCGCATCGGTAACATCTTGCGTCAAAGGGCCAATTTGATCCAGCGAGGAGGCGTACGCAATCAGGCCATAACGAGAAACTCGACCATAGGTTGGTTTTATGCCCACAATGCCGCATAGCCCGGCAGGTTGACGGATGGACCCACCGGTATCCGATCCCAGGGCCATCACCGCTTCAGAAGCTGCCACGGCGGCCGCAGAACCGCCGGAAGACCCTCCAGGTATCCGCGATAGATCCCATGGATTCCTTGTCTTTTCAAATGCGGAGTTCTCAGTGGATGAACCCATGGCAAATTCATCCATATTGGTCTTCCCTAAAAATATCGCGCCGGCATCCCGCAGACGAGAAACCACGGTAGCGTCATAAGGAGGAATAAACCCTTGTAAGATTTTAGATGAACAAGTGGTGGCAATACCCCGTGTGCAAAGATTGTCTTTGATCGCAATCGGAATGCCCGCAAGCGGCCCAATCGTGTTCCCTTTGGCAATGGCGGCGTCTACACCGTCGGCTTGTTTTAGCGCCTCTTCGGACGTGATGGTATTAAAAGCGTGAATCTTTCCTTCAACGGCATCGATCTGTTTTAAGAAAGCATTGGTTAATTCCCGTGCCGATACCTTTTTATTTCTGATCGCTTCATGAAGTGCGTGGATGGGTTGACCGACAAAACTCAATTTGACCGCCTATTTGAATTGGTTTTCTTAGCCGTTTATTCTAACATCTGTTATTGCAAGACATGACGCTATTTTCATTGCGCAATTAGACTCTCTGTTAGTGACATCTACGTTTTTTGCGTAGATAATTTTTGGTGCAACGATATCCGCATACCCAGACCGACCAACGGGAGGTCTCCGCTCGCTTCCGCCCGTCGGC
>SBBA01000187.1 GCA_005239925.1 Candidatus Troglogloeales bacterium
ATGCCGTCACAAACTTCAGGGAACACAGCGGATGAAGTTAAGTTGGCCGTTAGCCGCGCAACAAAGGCATCCTCGCTTCCTCCGAAGGCTAACTGGGCCCCGCCGGAAGTCCCAGGAAAGTTGGTGGAGTTAGTACCTCCCCCCAGATAAATCTCACCAGTCGTCGGGTGGATCGCCAGCGCAAAGCCACGGTCAAAGCTACTTCCGCCTAAGTAGGTGGCCTGAAGAAGAGTTGTGAGATCCGCACTCAGCCGCGCAACAAAGGCATCAGAGTCTCCTCCGTTAGCGGACTGGGCCCCGCCGGAAGTCCCAGGAAAGTTGGTGGATGCAAATCCCCCCAGATAAATCTCACCAGTCGTCAGGTGGATTGCCAGCGCAAAGCCCCTGTCATCGCCACTTCCGCCTAAGTAGGTTGTCTGAAGAAGGGTTGTGAGGTTGGCATTAAACCGGCCAACAAAGGCATCAACGCTTCCTCCGAAGGCTAACTGGGCCCCGCCGGAAGTCCCAGGAAAGTCGGTGGAGAAAGTCACTCCTCCCAGATAAATCTCACCGGTCGTCGGGTGGATCGCCAGCGCAACAAAGGCCCTGTCATCGCTACTTCCGCCTAAGTAGGTGGCCTGAAGAAGGGTTGTGAGATCCGCACTCAACCTGCCAACAAAGGCATCAGAGTTTCCTCCGTTAGCGGACTGGGCCCGGCCGGAAGTCCCAGGAAAATTTGTGGAAAAGGTTTGTCCCCCCAGATAAATCTCACCGGTCGTCGGGTGAATCGCCAGCGCAGAGCCAAAGTCATCGCCACTTCCGCCTAAGTAGGTGGCCTGAAGAAGGGTTGTGAGATTGGCATTGAACCGGCCAACAAAGGCATCAACGCTTCCTCCGTAGGCGGACTGGGCCCCGCCGGAAGTCCCAGGAAAGTTTGTGGAAAAGGTTTGTCCCCCTAGATAAATCTCACCGGTCGTCGGGTGGATCGCCAACGCAAAGCCAGAATCAGCGCCACTTCCGCCTAAGTAGGTGGCCTGAAGAAGCGGGTCGATAAAGACAGGGAGATTCGGGTCGTAGGCCCCCAACGCGAAGCCGTAGGCAGAAGAGGACGTGAGCCGATAGGCCACCTCAACCGGTAACCGCGCGTCCCCCTTTTCCTGCCAGGCTATTGGTTTTGTATAAACAATGTCGCCATTGCCGGTCTGCACCACAAGTGTTCCGTCATCACTAACGCGTAAGCCCTTGGCGCCCCCCATGCGCAAACGAATTATTTTTGCCGACTTTCCGGGCTGAACAGCAAAGAGTTTTTCTACATTTTGTCCGTAGGCCTTAAGACTTACGTCAATCCCGGGCCAAACCTCTCCCAACAGAACTTTATCATACGTCGAAGTGCGGCTTGTCCAACGGGTTTTATCGTTACCTAGAAAATAACTCACGTTGGTCGGCGAAGGCGTCCTTGCGCTTAATTTGGGACGACCCCCCACAAACGTTTCCGTTAAAACCCAGCCGGGGAAATCGGTTGCCCGACCTGCCGGGTGCGAGCGATGATCCAAACCGGCGTTATCCTTCTTTCCCGGCGCCGGCAATGAATAAACGATCTCGCCCGACTTTGTCACAAAGACCGTACCGGCAAAGGTCTGCGCATAATAAGCGACCTTCGGATCGGTCTGGCCATTGTTGGCCACAAACGGGATCGATAGGGATTTTACCGCCTTCTCGATCTTTGTCCTCTCGGCCGCATCAGGCGCCCCTCCTGCCTTCGGGAGGTCGGCAAATGCGGGGGTCGTAAGCCCAAGTTTCAACAAGCCAAGAACTCAAAGGATATTGAAAAGTTTCGATCCAATGCTGATTGTCTGTTTCATTTTTTTCTCCTTCATTATGCCGTTTTTTGTGTCGGTAGGGGCGCACGGCCGTGCGCCCCTACTTAAACCAACCCTCACCCTTCCTTGTTCCCGCATGGGTTCCCTCTCCCACAAGGGGAGAGGGGATTAGAGAGGGGGCCTCCCCCCTCTCAGAGGGAGGGTAATATAGGTTACCCTGCCCTCATCCATCGGAGGGGGAATAGATTGAAAAAAAACCATTCCGTCGTATCAAAAACCGGCAATGATTTTTGATCAGAATAGGCAAAACCTAACAAAGACTTTTGGATTTGTCAAACCAAACGCATTGCCGATGTCATTGACATCCCGCCAATGGAAAAGATACCATGATAAACATGACGATAAGGGATCACCCGATGCGGGCCACAGCAATGCAGTTGATTGTTTTATTTCTGTTTCTGTCTTGGCCATTCTCGTCTGCGCACGCGGTGGAGGTAGCACCCCGGATTTCCGATCGAGAAATCATCGAACGCCTCTCCCGCCTCGAAGAAGGCCAAAAGCAGTTCCAAGCCCAAATGAATCGGCAGTTCGATGCTATCAATCAACGGTTTGAAGCGGTCAATCAGCGGTTTGAGACGGTGAATCAACGATTTGAGGCGGTCAATCAACGATTCGAAACAATGCAACAACGAGTGGATCAGCGGTTTGATGATCTTAAATGGTTTTTAGGCATAATGATGGGTGTGCTGATCATGATGAATAGCGCTGTTCTTGGCTATGTTCTAAAACGTCTGGGAAAGGTGGAAACATCACTGGAAACCATTCGCGATGAGGTGACCTTCCTTAAATCGGTCATCGAACGGCTTCTACCCGCCAAACCGTAGGGACGTCCCGAACCCCTCTCTATCGATTACGACAGCAATCGCAGGTTGAACGCGCGTTCGATGAACCAAATGGAGGCGAGTCCAATAATGAACACGGAGGCCGCTGCCATCGCGGGAGGTCGGTACAAAAAAGAACGTCGCAGCCGATAGGCCAACGGAAGGAAAAGGGCCACCATCGCCAACTGACCGGCTTCTACCCCAAGATTAAATCCTCCCAGCGCAAACAACAGCGCGTTTTCGGAAAGACCAAAGTCCAACAGCGCACCGGCAAAGCCAAACCCGTGAATCAGCCCGAATGAAAAGGCGAAGACCCATCGGCGACCGAAAAATATCGGATACAGATTATCCACGGCGGCAACAATAATCGATAGCGCAATGATCGCCTCTACCCACCTCGAAGGAAGCTGCACCACCTCGAATACCGCCAAGCTCAATGTAATCGAATGGGCAACGGTAAAGGCCGTTACAACTTTCAAAACATTCCATAAAA
>SBBA01000063.1 GCA_005239925.1 Candidatus Troglogloeales bacterium
CGGCTGACAACGGAGGTCTATGTTCGTAATTACAACAAACAGGCGCTTGTTATTGAGGAGGAACCGGAAGAAGAGGAAGAGTCTTTTTCGGTATAAATGATTATGGACATAACCTCATCTACACCTGTTGCGATTAAAAAAAAAGGGAACCGGTCTCTGCAAATTACATGGGAGGACGGGCATGTGAGCCTCTACTCTTTTCGATACCTGAGACAGCACTGTTCCTGTGCCGGGTGCATCGAAGAATGGACCGGCAGGAAGCTGATTGATACCGAGGCAATTGCCTTGGATCTCTCTGGGCTTAAAGTGGAGTCAACCGGAAATTATGCGTTAAGTTTCGTGTTTTCCGATAACCATAACACGGGGATTTATCATTTTGATTATCTGCGCAAAATATGCCCGTGTTTATCATGTAAGGAGTAAAAGGCCATGACAAAATCAGACGAGATTAAAATTATTGCAAAGCCGTTTGATTCAGAACGGTGCCAATTTACCGCCGATCGCCCCGTTGTCTTGGCCGGGGGCACCTTTCAATTTCAGAATAAGGGCGGTGTGAAGGAGTACTCCCCGGAGGTATCACATGAGTCGTCACATGGTTCTCATGGAGGGTGCTCGTCGTGTGCACCTCCTTCTTCGCAGTCTTCGGCAGAAGGGGCGCACCCCCTGGCCGAAGAGATTTTTGAGATGGGAGGTGGTAGGATTAAAGCGGTGCAACTTTCTGGAAATAATGTAACCGTTGCCGCGGAAGCCGGTACAGATTGGCGCACGATGGCAAAGGCGATTGGAGGTATTATCCGGGAATACCTCATTAGTGAAGCCGCTAATTTTGAACAAACCCTGGCTGCCGTTGGTGGAGATAACGAACAGCAGATTCGGCTGAAGGTGCAACGTGTTTTGGACACACAGATTAATCCTGCCGTTGCGGGTCATGGAGGTCAGATCACCCTCCTGGATGTAAAGGGCGATGCCGTTTATATTAAAATGGGGGGTGGGTGTCAGGGGTGTGGTATGGCCTCTGTCACGTTAAAAGGTGGTGTAGAGAAGGCCATTCGTCAATATGTCCCAGAGGTGAAAGATATTTTTGATACAACCGACCACGCCTCTGGTAAAAATCCCTATTATTCACCGTCGAAGTAGTGGCGCCGGCCACTGCGGTGGCACCGGCTACTGCGGACAGACCACTCCCGCTGGTCGTGGTGAGTCAGCGGGCGTTGTCTTGGTTTAAATGTGTGTCATTCCGGCAATGTTTAAGCCGGAATCCAGAAATAAAAGACTGGATACCGGCCTTCGCCGGTATGACAAATATGAAGAGGCTTAAGGTTCATTGTATCAGGGTGTGAGGGTATGGCTATACTAGACGTTGCAAAATTAGGAAATCCGATTCTCCGTAAGAAGGCCAGGCTCGTTTCCGTACAAGAATCCCAAACGTCTGCCTTTCAGACGTTTCTGGATGATATGATTGATACGATGCGGGAGAAGGACGGTGTGGGGTTGGCTGCGCCTCAGGTATTTCAATCGGTGCAGGCCATTGTGATTGAGTCGGACGAAAACTCACGATACCCTGCTAATCCTGCTCTATCCCTTCTGGTGATGCTCAACCCGACTATTACCGTTTATTCGGAGGAAACCCTGGAAGGATGGGAGGGATGTTTGTCTCTGGATAACCTAAGAGGCATGGTCACTCGCTCGCAAAAGATTCATGTCGATGGATTTAATCGTTTTATGGACCCCATCTCGATGGATGCAGAGGGGTTTCTTGCCGTTGTTTTTCAACATGAAATAGATCATTTGAATGGAACCCTGTTTATCGATCGGATGCAAGACTTCCGTACGCTGACCCATCTTCCAGAATATAATCTTTATTGGTCAGGTCAGCAGGCCGTATCGGTATCTGGAGTGGGTCCGACAGAGACGTAGCCGTCCCGTGCGCGCCCAGATCATCGTTCAACGATTCAATCCAGAAGCAGACGGGGAGGGGGGCAAATTCCTTTCTGACTATTCCGTTGATTATAGTCGCGGAACCACCCTGCTATCTGCACTCCTAAAGATCAAGGCCGAAAACGACGGCACGCTTACCTTCCGATCCTCCTGCCGTGCAGCCATCTGCGGCTCCTGTCTCATGCAAGTTAACGGTACACAAAAACTTGCCTGCAAGGTTTCTCTTCATGATGAGGTGATGCGTTATGGCCACATCAACGTAGGACCGATGGCGAATATGCCCGTCATCAAAGACATGGTGGTTGAGATGGCCCCCTTTTGGAAGAAGGTCAAGGCGATTACACCCTATGTCGTTTCAACGGAACAAACGCCGATTGACTCATCTACCCTTAAAAATATCAACGAACAGATGTATAATGCCGATGGTTGCATCATGTGTTCCGCCTGCCTTTCGGCCTGTACCACCTACCAGGTATCCGATCATTTTTTAGGCCCGGCGGCATTGGCCAAGGCCTATCGCTTTTTGGTTGATCCAAGGGACACCACCCATCAAGAGCGATTGGCCTTTCTAGGCCAGGAGAATGGGATATGGGATTGTGTACGGTGCAACTTCTGTGTTTCGGTCTGCCCCAAAGAGGTGGCGCCGATGGAACAGATTGTACGGCTTCGTCGTTTATCGCTTGCCGCAGGACTAGACCAAACCGTAGGAGCGCGGCATATCACACAGTTTTGCAAGGTGGTCGGTCAGGAAGGACGACTCAATGAGACGTTGCTTCCGATCTTGATGATGTGGGGCCATTGGAAAAAAATGTTTCACATGATTCCACTGGGCATTAAAATGTTTTTGCGTGGCAAGACGCCGTTTCTGTTTAAACGGCCGGAGGGGTATAAAAAAGTGCAGCGCCTTTTTGCAACGTTACGCCGTCATTCCGGCAATGTTTAAGCCGGAATCCACCCCCTCTCCCTAGCCCTCCCCCGCAAGCGGGGGAGGGCTAGGGAGAGGGGCACTGGATTCCCGATAAGAGCATTCGGGAATGACACCTAAGAGCGACTCTTAAAAAAAGAATAATTCAGATATAAGGATCAAATGAAATACGCTTATTATCCAGGGTGTGCGGCCAAAGGGGCAACGCCTGAATTACATCAGGCGACACTCAAAGTGGTTGAGCGGCTTGGTATTGAGGTGGTTGAGATTGCCGATTTTAACTGTTGCGGGGCCGGGGTGATCACGGAGGCCGATCCCGATCTGGCCTATACCCTAAATGCAAAAACGTTAGCCACCGCAGAAGGGCTTGGGCTAGACATCATGACCATTTGTGGCACATGTCAGGGGACATTAGGGAAGGTCAATAAGTTGTTACAAAAAGATGATAATCTAAGAAATAGAATTAATATTTTATTAAGAGAATCAACGGGGTTAACCTATAATGGTGCAGTATCGGTTAA
>SBBA01000126.1 GCA_005239925.1 Candidatus Troglogloeales bacterium
ATTGGCCCTCCCAAAGGCCTGTTCCACCTCCGGCGCCGCATAGCCCTTTGTCGCGCACAGGGCAGGGCCAAGGCTCATCTGAATGGTCAACTCGCGACTTCGGTTGCCGGGGTTATCGGGTAAATCAGCAATCAAGTGGAGGGCCATTTCAAAGTGTTGGATCGCCTCGGCATTGGCCGACTTTTTGAGGGCACGGAGACCGGCGCGAGTCCACCAGTCCACGGCCTCGGAGGGTTGACCCCCTTCAGAAAAATGCTGGGCCAATCGTTCCGGCTGATTCTCTGCGACTTCTGGAAACTGCTCGATGAGCACACGGGCAATCCGTTGATGGTAAAGATTTCGGGTACGACGAAGCAGCGACTGATAGGCCACATCCTGGATCAGGGCATGTTTGAAGGTATAGGTCGTGTTGGGATGCAAGCCCTGACAAAAGAGTAATTGGGCGTCTACAAGCCGCCCCAAGGCGTTGTTCAACGTTTTATCATCTAAGTCTGAAACGGCGTGGAGAAGGTCATACGAGAACTGCCGGCCAATCGTGGCGCCCATTTGGGCCACGGCTTTGCCCTCTCCGAGCCGATCCAGACGTGCCATCAGGGAGGCCTGTAGGGTGTCGGGAATCGCCAGTGAGTGTAATTTGCCGACCAGTTCATAGCGGTCTCCCTGATCTCGTAGCTTACCCGACTCCAACACCATCTTGGTCAGTTCCTCAACGAAGAGCGGCACACCGTCGGTTTTGCTGACGATTTGTTTGACGACTTCAGGGGGGAACGACTTGCCACCCGTTACACCCTTGATTAAAGACTCCACGTCGCTTGCAGGGAGACGGGGCAGGGTAATTCGGGTGAGATCGGGATAGTCCATCCAGGTGGAGACAAAGCCGGGACGACAGGTGAACAAGGTGTAGATGCACGCCGTTGGCCCATGTTTCACGATGGAGGTCAACAATTCGATGGTAGAAGGATCAATCCAATGCAGGTCTTCGACGATAAATAGCATTGGTTTCTGGGACGCCAGTTCCAACAGCATGGATAAGACGGCTTGGAGCGATTTCTGCCGCTGTATCTGTGGCGTCAGGGTGAGCGGGGGATAGCGGTCCGCCGAAAGCGGAAACGACAGCAGTTCCGCAAAGAGCGGAACGGTTTCTTCGAGACAGAGATGGTACTGACGCAGGGTCGCTTCCAGTTTTTGAAGCTTTAGGTCGGGGGAGTCCTTTCTGGCAAACCCCATCACATACTCCAATAAATCCACGACAGGATATAACGCGCTATTCATGTGATAGGGAGAGCAGCGACACTCCAGCCGGGTGGTATCTTTTTCGACATACTCCCTAATGGCCTGGAGAAGACGCGATTTGCCGACACCGCCTTCTCCGCTCAATAACACGACCTGCCCCTCGCCATTTTTCACCCGTCCCCACCGCTGTAATAGCAGTGCAATCTCGTTCTCCCGCCCAATGAGCGGGGTTTCGAAGCCCCGCCTTGTGCCATGTCGATCCTGTGTATTCTCATGCAGGCCCAGCACGCGATAGGCACAAACGGACTCGGCCTTGCCTTTTACGCAAAGCGGCTCGGTCGGCTCACAGGTGAATAACCCCTGTGTCAACCGATGGGTCATTGGCCCAATCAGAATCTCTCCTTGTTTAGCGACCTCCCGTAAGCGTGCCGCGAGATTCACTGCATCCCCCATCACGGAATAATTCTGCCTTGTCCCGCTGCCGATCTCACCTGCAACAACAAACCCGGTATTGATACCACAGTGCAGACCCAGGTTAATTCCCTTTTTGGAGTCGAAGTCCGTGAGCGCCTCGATCATCTCAAGACTGGTGCGAATCGCCCTTTCGGCGTCATTTTCATGGGCAATGGGGGCGCCAAACAACACCATGATCTCGTCCCCGATAAATTTGTCGATTGTGCCGCTATATTTTTCCACGACAGGGACCAGTCGGGCAAAACAGGCGTTCATTAGGTCGCGCACCGCTTCGGGGTCCATGATCTCAGATAAGGCGGTGAAGCCGGAGATATCTGCAAACAGGACGGTGACATGTCGTCGTTCACCGGAATGCGATACAAGGGGGGAATCGGATGCTACAGGAGGAGGGGGCGGAGGAGCAGGGATTGGATCAGAAGGTTGATTATCAGGGCGTGGCGGGGAGGGGTCGGTCAGGGGTGCGTCTATCCGTACCAGGATGCGATTATCTTCATCCCGCGCCAACCGTTTGGCCCCAATGATTTCGTCCTTCAGGGCATCAATGTAGTTGTCGTCGAGGTTGAATTTTATTCGGAGCGCTCGATAGGATACTCGACCCTCCCGCCGGAGAAGATCGACCACCTGTGTCAGGACCTCATCAAACGTCATGGTTCCCCTCCTCTGTGACGCAAGGTCCATATCCCACCCGACAGTTGGATGGGTTATGGTTCAGGTTCTCTATAAGTATACCGCATTATTTTAACGATGGTTGGATTTTTAATAACCCTAAGTGCTGTGACAATTTAGTTTTGCTACATCAATAAGAGGAAATTCCACTGTTAAGTCACACGATGACAAAACAAACGGACGTCATTCCGGCGTGCTTCTAGCCGGAATCCAGAATCTTCATAAAGGCTGGATTCCGGACAGGGGCATTCCGGAATGACGCAAAAATGTTTCGTCATTAAATTGTCAGAGTACTAGTCATAATCCACTACCTACGCGGTCTTTGGCTTGGGACGTTCTTTAAAGACCGCCGGTAATTTCCAGTCAAAGATAACCTTGTAGGTTCCCTCTCCGACAACAGCAACGATAATCCCCCCCCAGAAAGCCTTTGCACTATAGAAGTACAGGAAGGGAAGGCTCCCCATAGCAATGGTACTCATGGCTACAAACCCGAGACCCAGGGCCAGCGTCCCCAGGAGATGCCGCCGCCAAACCTGTAGCTGTCTCTCAAAGGCCAGATCGGCCCCCGATTGGCGGATCCAGGTGGTGGCGTTTAAGGGGACAAAAAAGGGACGCCGTATAAAGGCATCCCGCCAGCTTTCAATCAGCACCTCACAGGCCTCGTGAATCCGCTCCGCGGCCCTCGTGCGAATAGGGGCAAATACGGTGAAATAGGTTCGAACCAATAGACCCAAGACGCCGTAAATACCTCGTCGCCACCCTACGCGTGCCGCAGCGACAAGGTCTTTTGGGATGATCTTTGAGGCCTGATCCAACCCCAGTTGATGAATCATGAGCGTAGCCGCAAGACGGTTGGCGATACCGGGAATATGAGGCAGATAATCATCCAAAACGCCGATCAGCGCCTGGGTGAGGGCGATGCCATTGTCCGAAGACCCGGCCTGGTCTTTTTGGATCAGCCTGTAAAGCTCCCAGGCCTCGTCCAGATTGTCGGTGAGGAGTTCCTCCCGGATACCTATGATATGGCCTACCAGCTTCCACAGATGCAAGAAGGCCTGCTTTTCTTCGTCGCTGTGGTGGATGCCGAATTTTTCAAGGGCGTCGGGAATGAGTAATCCAAAGGTGAGCAGGGTATAGGCGAGGTCCTCCTGGTTGACCGGTACGCCATATTCGTTGAAATCCCATGCGGTGTTGCGCTGGCTTAATGTTTCCGATAGGGTCCTGGGGCATTGACTGTCTCCAAAGGGCGTCACCTTGTCGTATTGGGTCAGCATGTATCGCATCGAGGCATGAAGAAAGCGCACCTTTTTGGCCGCGATAAAACCCGCCCCCCAAATAAACCGTTTGGGTCGGCCCTGTGCCTGTTGGAATCGTTCCGTAAATTGTGCAAGGTCTATCTCAACCGACTCTCGTCCTGTGGCGGTTGCGCGAATCTGGCCGCCATCCTGTTTCCAGTTCCCGGAAGGGTCTATGGCATTGAGGGTTTCCACAACCAGCTTTTCATAGCCGGTTTGGACATCCTCAATGACCTGGAGGCCATGGGTATCCATGAGCGCTTCGAGAAAGAAACTGGTCTCATAGACCCGTTGGTAGATATATTTGTCGTCCGCAAGTTTCCGGGTTTGATAAAGTGCGGGGATACCTCTCTTAATCAGGTAGCAGGCGGGCAGGCTGGCCGAGTAGAGCGCCAACAGACAGCCCATTGTGTTTTCCGTCCATATCTTTGAAGCGATTTTGAGTTTTTGAGGATCAACCCAATCGGGCGCTTCCATGGGGTCGTAGTAATCAACCAGGTTTTCCGGCATGGCCCGGAGCTGTTCGCAGAGCCGCGACTTCTGGACCAGCATCAGTTCCGGCTTGTCGAGAATCTGATCGGCCAGATCAACCATGTAGTTGTAACCCAGCCGGCCGACGGATTCGCTCCCGTTTTTGGGGATGACATCGGCAACCAGTTTATCTACCTCGACGTCGCCCACCTGGCGATATTGTGTTAATTGCGCCTCAGTCCACCGGTTTGCCATGCTATCTCCCTCCCTCTCCAGGTAAGCCTTAGAACCGTGAAAGGTAATCGCGACAAACTTACACGATGCCCTCATCTCCCTTTTTTAGAAATCCGGGGAAAAATGTATAATGGCGTTACACTAAACGTGTATTGTTCAAAATGTCAAGGCGTAGGTAGGACCTACTAGGGTTTCGGCCATGTCTCCATCCATGAGTTATTTCAACCCCCTACCCCTTGCTCTAGGGGGAATAAAGTCTGAGCCAACCCCCCTTCCCCCTGTTATATGAAAAGTCAACCGGTAGCCAAAGGTTTTCTTCTTCTTGGAGTGGAACAACCTGTGATTCGTGGTCAAGACATCAGCCTTGCCACATGTTCTTCTATTTGTTATCTCCATGTTACGCCTCAGACTTAAAAACGTGCTGGCTTCTGCCCGATACAAGGGGGAAAACGAGGTCGCAATCGGTCAACGTTCCTATCCCGGCAAACCCTTTCTTTCGTTCTATAGGATTGCGTACTGCCTTTAGTGTTGTCTATTTTATCGATTCGTGATAGCCTCTTTATATGGGGTAATTACTTGTCACTTATGATGTTTCTCTAATGAAGAGAGGAGGTCTAAAATGCAAGTAGAAGTGGTTTATG
>SBBA01000168.1 GCA_005239925.1 Candidatus Troglogloeales bacterium
CCTGATAAGGGGGCTGGGGGGGGGTGGAGCCTTTGAATTTTTAGAAGCGTTAAAACCTAATCTACGCTTAATACCACATACGACCCGGTTAGCCAATCATGCAGGCCCCGCTTTTTCTCTCCAAACAAAGAGATTAAAAATCCCAGCCCGAAAAAGGAAAAAGACAGAAAATAACTAAACGATCGTAAAATGGTAGCCCCCGGAGAAAGCAGGAGGGCCGACTCCTTTTCTTTTACTACTTTAATGCGAAACAGTTTTTTGGCCGGCGTCTGGCCTTCATGGGCATGGAAGAATGCGAAATAGCCGATAAAAAGCACCATCCAGGCTGCAAAAAATGGCGCAAAAAGAGTCGAAGAAGACGTTGGAAAAAAAGGGCCTCCCACCGACATCTCTATCCCTAATATGCCAATAAAAGAAAGAATCAGAAATAAAAAATTAACCATAGCCAAATCCATCATAAACGCGAGCATCCTCCTTAAAAACCCCGCTGGCCCCCTGTGCAGGGGGAGGCAGCTTACCGCTTCCGTTGGTCGCGGTGGGCTAACGGGTATCGGTTTACGTAGGGGTAGCGGTTTGTCCAGCGGAGATATCGGTGGTGTTTCTATTTGCTCCAGTGGGAGTGTCTCAGCTTGTTGCGGTGGTGGTGCAGCCTCTGATGCTACCTGCTCCAAGGGAGCAGTTTCATTAGGTGGTATCGTTTCTTTGTTTTCTTCCTGATCCATTATTCAACCCTATCTCAATTTTTCCCATTAAGCCGATTCCACTCGTATTGAAGAATGGACAGGGCTGTGATGGCCGCCGTATCAGCGCGAAGCGGCCGATCCCCCAACGATACAGAAATATACCCCATTTCCCCGGCCCGAGTAACCTCCTCCTTTTCCCATCCGCCTTCCGGCCCAATCAACAGGGCCACGCCCGTAGGGGCAGACCTATGTGTCTGCCCTTCCCCCTGTACCCGTTCAAGTTGCTTATAGAGCGACGCATTAGGCGACTCCTTTTCCCAAAAGATGAATTTAAAATCAGAAGATTGTGTCTGTTCCAGAAAGGTGTCCAATATCATAGGGGGATCGATCTTCGGGATTTCCCATCGTTCGGATTGTTGGGCCGCTTCTTTTGCAATCTCTCCCCATCTCTTTTGTTGGTGATCGGTTCGGCCATCACGCGGTTTTACCACAACACGCCGGGTGATGAGCGGTGAAATCCGCATCACGCCCAATTCTACTGCCTTTTCGATCACCCAATCAATCCGGTTTCCTTTTGTCAACGCAATCCCCAGCCACAGGAGCGGTTTGGATGGGCCTTGTTGTGTTTCTTCTGATAAAATATTCAGTGAAACGGATTTCGAGAAGATGGCAGCGATTCGGGTTCCATATTTTTTACCGGCTTCATCTATCAGTGTAACACGGTCGCCGAGGCGATGCCGCAGGACATGAATTAAATGATGGAACAGAGGCGGGCCTATTTGAATGACCCCTTGTGAGACATTGCTTTGTTGAATAAAAAAGACAGGCACAGCGATATACTATGACAATTCCAATGACATATCAATCAAGGACACTTTAGACTTTTTGTTGATGACATCACCGTTTTTTGCGTAGATCATTTTCCGTATAACAACATCGGTAGATCCAGACCGACCAACGAGAGGGCTCCGTTCGGCGCCCCCGTTGGGGCCGCCCGTCGGCGGATTAGCTACTGATGGCAGTAAAGAAAAAGATATCCAGTGTCTGAACGAAAATCCCACTTTCTGGCAATCTTTAAGCTGGAGTAAGGTAAGTCGTTATGGATCATTCTAATTCCTAAACATTGCCGAACGTAAATGAATTGAAGGATACTACATGAGTATGACGCGCAAGATTCTTATTTTAGGATATGGTCATCTTGGGGGCGCTTTCTCCTGCCTTTATGGATCAGACTATGAAATTCGGGGCGTTCGACGGTCTATCGGAACGCCGACTGCGGATGAACAGCTCCCGCTGGTCGCTGTGGGGAAACCTGGGCTTATTCAGATGCCGATTCAGAGCGAGGCGCTTATTCCTCATATAGTATGGGCGGATGTCATCCTGTTTTGCGCGGCGCCTGGCAGGCGAGACCCCGTACAGTATCGTGAAACCTATCTCGATAATATAACGTTTCTCTTCAACCTGATAGACAAACATCCCACTATGTTGGATCGTTTCATTTTCATTAGCTCAACAGGTGTATATCCACGTGGGATGGGCGGAATATGGCATGAGGACGATCCGATCCCGATAGAAACACCGTTGCAGAAAATTCTTTTGGATACGGAACAGGCGGTAATAGCAAGCGGCCTTCCCTACGTGATCTTACGGTCAGGAGGGATATATGGAGAGGAAAGAGGATATCTCCATCGTGTCATACAACAAGGAAAGATCATGCAATCGGAGATGTCGGAGCAGTGGGTCACCTCGATTCATCAGGACGATCTATGCGGCATTATCCATCAGGTGGTTCATCAGGGAATTGTTGAAACGATTTTTAACGCGGTTGATCACACCCATTTGACGAAGCGGCAATGGGCTGAAGACATTTCCCAGGAAATGGGACTGCCGATTATTGCCGATGGGCCTTCGCAACCGATGCAGTCTCGGCAGGTGAGTAACGATCGCTTAAAAGCAAAAATCGGGTATAACTTCCGATATCCCACTGTCCTCACGTTTTTAAAGAAAAAAAGGGCCGAATATTTTTCTATTTGATTAAGATGTTGTGAATAGGCTCAAAGCGAGCAATTTCTTGCCCTGACATTGAACTTGCAAAGTGCCACACTTTAATTTACTATAGGCACCTCTAAGAACCGTACAGGTTGCGTATCACAAATCCAGACGAATTTATTTGTCACTAATCCGCCAACGAGCGGAACCGCCAGCGGAAGCGAACCGAGCCCTCCTGTAGCCGACGTTCCGGCCGTTGGTTGGTCCGGGTATGCGGATATCATTACATGAAAAGTGATCTACGCAAAAAACGGTGATGTCACTAACAGAGCGTCTAATATGATTGGGTTGCCATAGTAGCGTTGGTCTTGCAGATCGGGTTACAATGAACAAACTACCGACACAAAAAAGTAGATTTAATCCATAAATAAAGGATCTCATGGTTACCATTCGTATTCCCACTCCGCTACGCGGGTTAACCAAAGGACAAAGCGATATCACAGCTACCGGCCCTACCGTTCGTGACCTGCTGGAAGACGCAGGGAAACAGTATGATGGCCTTCGTCCACAAATTCTTGACGCATCGGGCGAGGTGCGCCGCTTTGTAAACATCTTTTTAAATAACGAAGATATCCGATCCCACGCGGGGTTGGCGACATCCGTGAAGGACGGAGATGTTCTAGAGATTCTTCCCGCCGTGGCTGGCGGGGCTACTTTTGCGGAATTAAAATCCCAACTCAAAAAGGAAATTTCAGAGATTACGGCGACAGACTTGTTTAATGTGTGCAAAGGCGCTGTTCTCCCCAGCGCGCCCAACGAAAGCGTTAAGCCCGCCGTGGCCGGCGCCACTGCAATTGATGTTCGTACCGATGAAGAGTGGGCGCAGGGATATATCCCCGGTGCTATTCATATTGACCGGGGTTATTTAGAGATCAAGGTGGAATCGTTGGTGCCAGATAAGTCCAAACGGATTGTCTGTTATTGCGCAGGTGGCACACGGTCCCTGTTGGCAGCCAAGGCATTAAAAACGCTTGGCTACCAACAGGTCGAAAGCCTTATCGGCGGGTTTGATGGATGGAAGGAGGCCGGTCTTCCCTTTGTTCAACCGGTGATCCTTTCCGAATCGCAACGACGGCGGTACCTACGCCATCTCTCCATTCCGGAGGTGGGTGAAGAAGGTCAAGTGAAACTGCTTGCCGCACGGGTGCTTTGTATTGGCGCGGGGGGGCTGGGTTGTCCCACGGCGCTCTATTTGGCTGCTGCGGGTGTTGGCACGCTTGGCATTGTGGATGACGACCTGGTGGACGAGTCAAACCTGCAACGCCAAATCCTTCATACGACGGCAAGGGTCGGCACGCCGAAGACAGATAGCGCAAGGATCGCGATTGAGGCGCTTAATCCGGATGTGAAAGTGGTCGAACATAAAACCCGATTGAATTCCGAGAATGTGATTGATATTTTCTCTCAGTACGATTTTATTGTAGACGGCTCCGATAATTTTCCGACTCGTTATCTGGTCAACGATGCCTGCGTACAGCTTAAAAAGCCTTGTATCCACGGCTCGATCTATCGCTTTGAGGGCCAGCTCACGGTCTTTTGGCCGGGCCGTGGGCCTTGTTATCGCTGTCTTTATCCGACTCCACCGCCGCCGGAGTTTGCCCCTTCGTGTGCCGAGGCCGGGGTGTTGGGTGTGCTTCCCGGGGTCATTGGTATTCTCGAGGCGGTGGAAACGGTGAAGATCATCCTGGGTCGGGGAGAACCGTTGGTCGGTCGGCTTGTCCGTTATGACGCCCTCAAGGCCGAGTTTCGCGAGTTAAAAATCAGCGCCGACCCCACATGCGCCTACTGTGCACCCGGCGTAATATTTCCGGGTTTGATTGATTACGAGCAGTTCTGTGGAACCCGATAAAATCCCCCCCACAGGGTACGTTGCCCCCGGAGGGTACGTTGCCTCCGCAGAGGTCGTACCTCCAAGGTTTCGTTCTTTCTTTGAGAAGGCCCCATTGCTGGCCCTGATTGGTAACACGCCGCTCGTCACCGTTCCCATCTTCCAAAAAGAATTGCCCTACTGCCGATTTCTTGCCAAGCTGGAATCGGTTAATCCGGGGGGGTCCATTAAGGATCGCCCAGTGCGCCGAATGTTTCTCGAAGCGCTTCTCTCCGGGGAATTGGGTCCTGGCAAGACGCTGATTGATAGTTCCAGCGGGAACGCCGGTATCTCTTATGCCATGTTGGGCGCGGCATTAGGCATTGATGTGGAGTTGGTGGTGCCGGGAAATGCCAGCCTCGAACGCAAACGGCGGATTGTGGCCCACGGTGCCAGGTTGATCGAAACCCCTGCAGGTTTGGGATATGACGAGGCGCTCCGCGAGGCGCACCGCAGGCACCACGCCGATCCCGACCGTTATTTCATGCCCGACCAGTACAGAAATCTCAACAATGTGCGCGCCCATTACGAAGAAACCGCCGAAGAAATCTTACGTGACCTCTCTTCTTTCCCCTCTCCCCTCGCAGGGGGTGCACCCTTTGGGGGAGAGGGCCAGGGTGAGTGGGCTGATATCGGAGGCCCCATTCACTTTATTGCGGGTGTTGGCACGGGAGGCACGATCACCGGTGTAGGCCGTCGTCTCAAGGAGGTTATTAATGGCGTGCATGTGGTGATGGCAGTCCCCGAGCTTTTTCCGGGGATTGAAGGGTTAAAGCCCCTGGATCAACCCGACGCCATTATCCCGGAGATTTTTGATCCAACCGTTGTGGATGAAAAGGTACTGGTGCAGGTAGAGGAGTCGCTGGCCATGGCAGCCCGGCTTGCGCGTGAGATGGGGCTTTTCGTCGGCCAAAGCTCCGGCGCGTTTTTAAAGGCGGCGTATAATGTAGCCTGTCGTGAGAAACAGGGCACGTTTATCACTGTTTTTTCCGATCTGGGTGAACGTTACTTTTCCGCGGGGCTTTGGGACCAGAAGAGATAAAACATACCCGCTCGTAATATAGGCGAACTAGCTCTTTATCGTAGCAAGGCCTTCCCGGATATGACGATTGACCTCCTTTTCAAACGATTCTTTGGCCACGCGGATGGCATTTTTAATCGCCTTGGGGGTGGATCGGCCATGACAAATAATGCTGATTCCATTGACACCCAGAAGTGGCGCGCCGCCATACTCCGCATAATCAATCTTTTTCTTGAAACGGGCAAAGGCTGGTTTGAGCAACAAGGCGCCTGCTTTTCCAACGGCAGAGGACATGATCTCTGTTTTTAGAAATTGGATAATTGCCTCGGCCAGGCCTTCCGATATCTTTAAGGCCACATTGCCAATAAAACCGTCGCAGACAACCACGTCGGCTGTTCCCCGGTAGACATCCTTTCCTTCCACATTGCCGATAAAATCAAACGGGACTTCCTTAAGAAGCCGAAAGGCCTCTTTTGTCTGCTCGTTTCCCTTCGAGTCTTCCTCCCCAATACTAAGTAATCCTATCTTGGGCTTTTCGATCCTAAGGATATCTTTTGCATAGGCATGACCCATAATGGCAAATTCAACCAATTGTTTCGGCTTACAATCAACGTTGGCCCCGGCATCCGTCAACACACTCACCCCTTTTAAGGTGGGAAGGGGGGTGGCAATCGCAGGCCGATCCACACCGGGCAGGGTACTTAGAATAAAAAGGGCCGCAGCCATACTGGCACCCGTATTACCGGCGCTGATGACGGCAACGGCCTCACCATTCTTTACCAATTCGGTAGCAACACAAATAGAGGCATCTTTTTTGCGACGCACCATGAGGGGTGACTCGCCCATCTCAATAGCGGTTGGTGTGTGAATAATAGAAAGAGAGGATGGTATGGGGCCGAGTGAGGCCAGCACGGGTTTTAACGCGGCCTCATCCCCGACCAGCAGGATATCAACGCCCAGTTCCTCACAGGCGATCCGCGCCCCCTCAACTATAGAACGGGGGGCGTCATCACCCCCCATTGCATCTAAAGCAATTTTCATAAACGGGGGTTACTTCTGCAGCTTGATTTCAACGACTTCCCGCCCTTTGTAGGTGCCGCAGGCAAGGCAGGCATAGTGGGGTCGTTTAGGCTCATGGCATTTGGGACACAAGACGATAGTGGGCATCGCGGCCTTGTAATTTGCCCTTCTTTTATCCCGTCTTGATTTTGAGATTTTATGCTTTGGATTGGCCATGGGTTCTCCTTTATTTTATACAAACATGGGGCGCTTCATTTAAATTTTCACCACAAACCAGACACAGACCCTTACAATCGGTTTGACATAGCGGTACCATAGGGGTTTCAAGATGAATCTGGCTTTCGATAATCTCATCCACATCCACCGTATCGCCTTGGTAGAAGTGCAAATTTAAGTCTTCTCCCGATAAACGATATTCCTGTCTAATAGGACCTTTTACCATTGGGGTACAGTCCACATAAAACTCACTTTTGACTGGGTGTCCAAAAGAACTTAGGCATCGTCCGCACTCTAAAAGAATACGGGTGGATAGGGAGCCTCGAATATGGAGATCGCGATCTCCTTGTTTTTGTACCAAAAGCTTCCCGTCAATCGGCTCGTTTATAATGAGACTTTTGCTATGGATCGTTATTGCTTGCCCGGCAAGCGAAATCTGCATCCCCCCCTCGGGCACTTCATGTACCTTGATTTTCATCGGCATTTTCCCCAAGGGGAGGCCTCATTATATCGAGTGACCTCTTTTTGTGTCAAATGGGTTAAGGGCACTTCTAAAAACCCCCTGAATCCCCCTTATCAGGAGGACTTCTATGTTATACGGCTGGATTGATCGGTTTGAAAACACATACGCCCCTCAATCCCCCTGTCAGGGGGACTTCTATGTTATCCCCCCTGATAAGGGGGGCTGGGGGGTGAGACTTTAGTTTTTAGAGGCGCCCTTGAGATGATCGTACCCCTCTGCCTTCATGGGATGCATTATACCCTTTCTATCTTTTACCAAAAGACCTTTCTCCTTTTGAACCAGCCTTCCAATGCATCGTGCTGAAATTGTTTTGTTTCGTATCAACGCCTCCATCTGGTTGGCTTTCTTTAGAGGAACGGAAAAGAGCAATTCGTAATCCTCTCCGCCATGAAGGGCATAGGGAATGGGGTCTGTCCCTATCCATTTGGTATACCGCTTTAAAGAGAAAGAGATTGGAATCTGGCTTAACTCAATTTCTGTGCCCACACCGCTTTGATGAGCAAGATGCGTCAGGTCGGATGAGAGGCCATCGGAAATGTCAATCATGGCGGAAGGAATCTTTTCTTTGGCCAGCAACAGCCCCTCCTGCCACCGGGCCTTCGGGGTTTGATGTTGGCGGATCAAAGGGGTAAAGTCGGTGAACCTTTCCTTTTTACGAAGTATCTCTAAGCCGGCCACCGCATTGCCCAGTGTTCCCGTGACATAAAGTAAATCGCCTGGCTTCCCTCCGCTTCGTGTAATAATCTGGTTTTTTGACGCTTCTCCTATCAGGGTGATGGAAACAAAGAAACCAGTGCGTGAGGCGGCGATATTGCCCCCGATGAGACTGATGGGAATCTTCCTACTGGCCTGCTGCATCCCACGATAAAGCTGATCTATATCGGCCAAAAGTTCTTTTCCGGAAAGTCCTAACGAGACCAGAAAATAAAGGGGACGCCCCCCTATCGCGGCAATATCACTGACATTAACGGAGACGGCCTTATATCCCACCTGGAAAAAGGTTGAGAACGCCAAGTCGAAATGGACCTGTTCGATCAGGATATCGGTTGTGAATAACAATGATTTTCCTGGGGTGGGAAGAACGGCGGCGGCATCATCCCCTATGCCGACGATCACCTGGGGTGATTTGGCAAATGGCCTTTTTTGGATTCTTTTAATCAGACCGAATTCACCGATCTCACTTAATTTCATGAGTAATAGGATAAGGGGGAAGCACCCCTTTAGTAAAGGGTAAAGTCCAACCCCCCTGGCCCCCCTTATCAGGGGAGTTGGAAAGTCCCCCTGATAAGAGGAATTGAGGGGGTTTTAAGATGTGCTTTATAGAGTAAGACCTTTTAGGTATTTTCGAAACGGCTCACCCAATGTCTTGTCCATGAGGGCGATTTCAACGGTGGCCTTTAAAAAGCCCAACTTATCGCCTGCATCAAATCGTTGTCCCGCAATACAGTATCCGTACATGGGGCTGGCCTGAGCAAGCCCTTTTAGGGCGTCGGTTAGCTGAATCTCGTTATTCTTACCCGGCGATGTCTTCTCCAGAAAATCAAAAATTGCAGGCTCCAGGATATATCGTCCAATGATGGCGAAGTCCGAGGGGGCATTTTTTGCAGCAGGCTTTTCAACCAGATCTTTGATCTTAAATCTATTTTCATCCTTACCCGGCTCAATATCAATGACACCATAGTGATGAATTTCTTCTTTGGGCACCCTTTGCACCCCAATCAGCGACGTAGAATGTTTCTCATAAACATCAATCATCTGTTGGAGGGCGGGTGTTGTGTGATCCAGCACCTCATCGCCCAATAGCACGGCGAACGGCTCATCTCCAATGAGGTTTTTTGCGCAAAGGACGGCATGGCCCAGTCCACGCGGCTTACTTTGTCGTATAAAACAAAAATCGGCCATATCGGAAATTTTTCTGATGCCCGCTAAAAGCTCTCTCTGTTCACGCAGCTTCAGGGTTTCTTCCAGTTCAAACGAGACATCAAAATGGTCTTCAATGGCCCGCTTTCCACGGCCAGTGATAATGATAATCTGCTGGATACCCGAGGCAACGGCCTCTTCCACGACGTATTGAATGAGCGGCTTATCCACCAAAGGAAGCATTTCTTTGGGGGAGGCCTTGGTGGCGGGGAGAAACCGGGTACCTAATCCTGCCGCGGGAATAACTGCCTTTCTAACAGGTTTATGCGTCATATTTTCTTCCTATGTTAATGTACTAGACACCTCTAAAACTAAAGGCTCACCCCCCCTACCCCCCTTATCAGGGGGGAGAACGCTGCTTCCAGATTGGAAGTCCCCCTGATAAGGGGGATTGAGGGGGGTTTTAAGAGGTGTCCTGCTATTTATTTTAGGGTTTTTACGCCATCTCCATCGCCTGCTGAATGCGTTCGATATGGAGGGCAAAGCCAATAGAAGGGGACGGTGCACCGAACTTTTCCAACAGATGATCATATCGGCCGCCGCCGCCTAACTCCACCCCCACCGAATCGGCAAAAACCTCAAACGTGGTGCCGGTATAATAATCAAATCCGCGTACCTCTCCCAAGTCAATAAAGATATATTTTTGAACCCCGGCTTTCTTTAAGAGGTCGTACACCTCCGAAAGCCGTTTTAATCCGGGTTCACACAAGGGGCCTTGTGCCAGCGAGGCCGCTCGATCCAGTACCTCTTCTTCCCCGTAAAGGTCGGGTAGGGCCAGAACCTTTTTCTTTAACGCCGTTTCGACACGAACCTCCTGCAGAAGCGCTTCCAAACGCGAGGACTCTTTTCTGCCGACACAGTCCATGATTTTCTGAAAGAGCGGCGGCTGTGATTCAAACGGTTTCAATATCCCCTTGGTGAAGGCAATCTGTCCCAATACAATCTTAAACGACTTGACATTCAATTTCCGTAACATTTCAATGACCAGCATGATGATCTCGGCATCGGCAGCGGCGTCGGACGGGCCAATCAGCTCCCCCCCCATCTGGAAGATTTCGCGTTCCCGCCCTGCATGTTCATCTTCATGACGAAAGAGATTGGTGGAATAACACAGCCGCACCGGCTTGTCCCTCTCCCGTAAGAGTGTTGCGGCCATACGCGCGATTTGCGGAGTGACATCCGGTCGAAGCACCATGATCCGCCCGGTGGATCGGTCAATAAATTTAATGGCGCGATGCAGCAATTCCTCCCCAGAGGTGTGGGAGAAGGTGTCCAGGTATTCAAACAGCGGGGTGATAACTTCCTGATAGCCGGATCGAAAGAAAACGGAGAAAATCTTTTTTTCGATTTCGCGACGCAGCCGCACCCCTTCGGGGAGAAAGGTCGCCACCCCCTTGGGGAGGAGTGTTTTAGGTCGGGTTGTAGACAATATCTGCATCAGGACGTTACTTATAAGGTTAAGAGCACTCCTGCCCCCCCCTAAATCCCCCTTATCACAGAGACTTTTGTTGTATTCCCACTGTAAGGGAGGCAGGAGGTTGAATCTTTAGTTTTTAGAAGAGCTATTAAGTAGCACAACACCACAAGGCGTTCCCCATTGTCAAGATAGCCCGGCCTATGTCAGAATTTAAAGAAGTGCTACAGGCGAGAGTGGCGGAATGGCAGACGCACCAGACTTAGGATCTGGCGGGTAACTCCGTGGGGGTTCAACTCCCCCCTCTCGCACCACCTTGCAGGTGGCTGCAGCAAGCCCTCCCGTTGGTCGGTCTAAAAAGCAGGGTTACAGCGCGCCGCCCTTATCGTTGATAGTTTCTGGGACATCCTCTGTGAGTGCCACATTCCAATAGAGATAATCTCGCCAGCTCTCCGGCGCCTTACGAAATCCAATGGTTAAGGTCAGCATGGGGCTCCAGTTAGGTTTAACAGGCTCTTTGATCAGCCTCATCCTGGCCATCTGAAGGGTGTGACCGCTCTTTTTGCTGTTACAGCTGACACAGGCGGTAACGATATTGGTCCATGTGGTCTTCCCTCCGCTTGATAGTGGAATAACATGATCGAAGGTCAACTCTTCCGCCTTAAATTTTGTGCCGCAATATTGGCACTGGTATTTATCTCGTGCAAAAATATTCTGGCGTGAAAACTTGATAACCTGGCGATGAGATTTGATTTGGCGCAGGAGTCTCAACACGGCAGGAAGGCGAAAAGAGATAGAGATGGAGTGTACTTCCCGATCGTAGGTCTCTAATACCTCAACCTTTCCTTGGCAAAGGAGGGTAACGGCCCGCTTCCACGAGATCACACGAAGCGGTTCGTAAGTCGCGTTGAGAAGGAGTGTTGCTTCCATCGGTCCACCATTCTATGGTGCCGAAGGGGGGACTCGAACCCCCACGGGTCGCCCCACACGCCCCTCAAACGTGCGTGTCTACCATTTCACCACTTCGGCTACACGTCGTGATTATAAATGGGGGTTGGGGGGATGTCAACGTGGCGTAGCCCAGAATGGCAATGCCCATGTTATAGAACAGGCCGTGGTCACTCAAGGAAATGGAAGTTGGGATGATTCATACAAACGGCAAGGATCATTGGCTTGACAGATACGAGAGAGGCCCCTATATTGTTGCGAGTGAGTGTCGCTAACCTTATTGAAGAGAAAGGAACTTAAGGAAAAAAGTGAATAATAAAGTGATCTGGAACGACATTGATTTTGTGCTGCTCGATATGGATGGAACCCTTCTGGATAAATATTTTGACGATTATTTCTGGGAAGAGTTTGTTCCAGAGCAATATGCCGCCTTAAAAAATATTCCAGTGGATGAGGCAAAGGCGACACTTTATGCCGGGTATAAACAGCAAGTAGGAAAATTAGCCTGGACCGATATCCATTACTGGTCGGATCGATGGGGCCTGGATATCCCGATGCTGAAGGAATCGGTTGCCGATCGGGTTGCGGTTCATGAAGGGGTTTTCCCTTTTCTTGAATTTCTCAAGACAGAGAACAAAACAGTGGCTCTCCTTACCAATGCCCATATGAGGTCGGTGGATATTAAACTCAGTCGGGTTCCACTACGCCCTTTCTTTCATCACATTATCTCTGCTAATTCCGTCGGCTCGCCTAAGGAAGACGTCGGTTTCTGGGAGGTGGCACAGGAACAGATTGGCTTTGATAAAACGCGTTCTTTATTCGTAGACGATAATGAAACGATTCTGTTACGGGCACAACAATTTGGCATTAAAAATCTTATCTTTAAGACCTATGCCAGCAGCCAAGTCACTCGGGATCCCTCCAAACAGTTTGTTTCAATTCACAATTTTAGTGAAATTACACCTGTTTACGCCTAGCCTGGTGCTCGCTGTGGCTCTCACCTCCGCCCCATTCCATCCCTCCTTTGAGGAGCCAGGGATTAAGTAAGATGGAAAAAGGTTGTAATGGATAGTGAAAATTGTATAGGATTAGGGGTAGACTCTCTGTGGGTGACCTCTACGTTTTTGAGTAGGTAGTTCCCGCAGCGACTGCAGGCGGCGTCCCGCCCAACGGGAACTGTTTATTCGCTTCTGCTCGTAACGGACCGACCTAAAAATCAGAGGAAAGACATGGAAACAACAATATCTAGCGCTGGAAAAGTTGAAGGAAAGAAAAAACTCGGCGATATCCTGATGGAAGCCGGTCTGCTCACCAAAGAGCAGCTCAAAACCGTCCTTCTGGAGCAGATGAAATCGGGAAAACGGCTGGGAGAACTGCTCATTGACCTGCGGTTTGTCTCAGAAAGCCAGTTGGCCTACTGTCTGGCCTCACAGGCCGGTATTCTTTTTGTTGACCCCACGACCATCAATATCAGTCCGGAGCTGTTTCAGTTGGTCCCGGAAGATTTAGCCAAACGACACCTCGCGGTCCCGTTACAAATCAAGGACGACAAACTGATGGTCGCTATGGTTGATCCACTCGATTTCGAATCAATCAACAACCTGCGATTTCATACCGGTATTGATATTCAGCCCGTGGTGGCCGCGCGTAGGGAAATCCTTGAAACCATTGATCAGAATTATCACCTTACCGCCTCCATTGAGCAGGTGCTGAAATCATCGGAAAAAGAAATCGGCAGCATCATGGCCCAGGTGATTCCCGATCAGTTTGATTTTGTCTTTGCCGGTGAGACGGGTCTATCCAGCGAGGTGGATCGGATGGGTTTGCTGGAGAAGCTGGTCACCTATATCTTGACCAAGGCGATTCAGTTAAATGCCAGTGACGTTCATATCGAGCCTGGTAAAAACCGGATTTGGGTGCGCTACCGACTGGACGGGATTCTCAAGGACGACCTGAAACTTCCCAAGGGGGTTCAGTATCAATTGATGTCAAAGGTCAAGGCGTTGGCCAAACTGAAAGGGGCCGAGAAAACGATGCCGCAGGAGGGAACGGCCCGCGTCATGATGGGGGAGAACGCGTATGACCTCCGCATTACGATTCTGCCGGGTGTCCAGGGGGAGAAGGCGACGATTCGAATTCTGGAGTACTCCAAAATCGGATATGATTTTGATCAACTCGGATTTTCACAACGGGATGTGAAAACGGTTCAGTTGATGTTAAAGAAACGGAAAGGTCTTATTTTAGTGACCGGCCCCACCGGTACCGGAAAGACCACCACCCTCTACCGAATGGTGAAGGACTACAGGGCCAAAGGGAACAGCGTCGTGAGCATTGAGAATCCGGTTGAGTATCGTATTGATGGGATCAACCAGGTTCAGGTCAATGCCGAAGAAGGGCTAACCTATGCTGCGGCCTTAAATGCCGTCTTACAACACGATCCGAACGTGATTCTTATTGGCGAAATTCGGGACACGGAGGCGGCGGAGGTCGCCTTACGGACAGCCATGCGTGGGTACCTGGTCTTTGCCTCCATTCCCACCAACGACGCCATTTCGGCGATTACCTTACTCATTAATTTGGGGATTCCGCGCTACCTAGTGGCCTCTGCTATCATTGGCATTATCGGGCAGCGCCTGGTGCGCGTTCTTTGCCCCAGTTGCAAGACCGCGTCTGCGCCCAAACAGGAGCCGTCGTTTAAGGATCTTATCCCGGAGACGTCGCCGTTAAAAGCGCCCGGATGCCGAGAATGTAACTATACCGGTTATGTGGGCCGCACAGGGATTTTTGAAATTATTCCCTTTACAACAAAGTTAAGAGATCTGATTACCACCGGCATTACCGAGTCAGAGATTCGGACTGCGACGGCGTCATTGGGTATCACCACGATTTACGAGGATGGTATCGCAAAGGTCAAACAGGGGCTGACCACCGTTGAAGAGGTCACACGGGTTATCGAGATTGATGACGTCTTAAGGACGCATTGTCCGCAATGTCGTCGTTATATTCAGATGGAGTTTCTGGTTTGTCCCTATTGTGCCTTTCCTTCTCCGTATGTCTGCTCCTCCTGTGGAAAATCGCAGCAACCGGGTTGGGTCATCTGCCCCTACTGCCGTAGCAAGTCAGATCATGCGAAGGTTGCTCCGGTCCAAAGGCCAGCGGGGTAGGGATACCACGTCATCAGCGTGGTTATGGGCCACAGGGTCTGCTTTTATTGAGTTTTGAGTTCGTTTGTTGTGATGTGACCTCCTCGCAGGGGTCGCACCCCTCGCAGGGGTCGCACCCTTCGCAGGGGTCGCACCCATCGAAGGGGTTGCCCCCCCACTGTTTCGACGCATAATTTCCAACTGCCCCGCCCCCACCGCATTTGTGGTCGCTAAGTTTCGCCGTGTGTCTTCGAAATACTTCAGGCGATCTCAGTACCCGCTTTTTCCCATCGAGGTCGAGTCCAACTATAACGTAAATGCGGGCCGAATGAATCCGTTCTCTATCCTTAATCTCCGCATATGATGGAAACAGGGTCTCGTCCCAATGGGCCTGGAAATGCGGGTCATGGGGGCGGTGGCAGCGCCCACGGTGGTGGATTTACTTCATAAACGGATCTTTCGTGTTTGAGGAGGCGGATCGGTTGACTTTGTTGTGTAGATTCGGTATCTATGCCACCCATGCTACACACAAGGGATCGAATAAAAAATGGGTTTCTACTCACATCTTGTCTTGCCGTTCTGGTTTTGCTTTCTCCTAAAATAACCGTTGCTGAAACGGTACAACAAATCGTTTTCGTGCTCACTAAAACCTATGAAAAAATGGAGAACCTTCAGGCGGATTTTACACAGACGACGCAGTTTGCAGACTTTGAGACGAAAGCGACCTCCAAGGGAAAGGTTTTCTTTAAGAAAGGGAAGATGCGGTGGGATTATTTTTCACCCAATCGTCAACAGATTTTTGTAGATGGCGGTCAGCTGCTGCATTATGTGCCAGAACACAATCAGGTCATTAAAAGCCACATCGGAAGACGAACGGGACTGCCGATCAATTTATTTGCGGACCTAGGGAAAATGCAGGACCTGTTTACGATTTCGCAAAATAAAAAACATGAGCTGACCTTAATTCCAAAAGAAAAGAAATCCCAACTGACGCAAATGGTTTTGACCCTGATGCCAGCGCCGACACCGCCTGATCTTCTGATTCAAAAAGTAGTTCTCCACGAGGAGAACAACAACCGATCCACGTTTGTATTCCATGATTTTCATATCAACAAGAAATTTCAAAACGATCCGTTTGCGTTCCAACTTCCGGAAGACGCAGAGGTGATTGAACGATAACCGGACAGGAAAATTTAAATGAATGGCTTTTTCAAAAAAATAGGGATGGGTCTGGCCAAGACACGGGATGCAATTGTCCAGGGCCTTAAAACCATCTTTACGGGCAAGGCAGTCAATGATGAGGCGTTGGAGCGGCTTTCCGAGGTGCTTATCGGTGCGGATATGGGGGTGGCCGTTACAGATCGTCTTATTGCCTTCTTAAGGAAATCCATCGAAAAAAGAGAGATTGCCGATTTTGGTGACTTAAAGGAAAAACTCAAACAAGAGATCAAGGCCCTATTAAATGTTGTTTCTTCAGATAAACC
>SBBA01000185.1 GCA_005239925.1 Candidatus Troglogloeales bacterium
ACCATGCCCTGTCCCAATGGATCAAAAAGCGTTTTCGTCGGCACGGGGGCCGTCGAGCCTCCACCCCCCACCGTTGCCCCCAATCTCACCTCGTTCCGGTTTCAGGATAAGGCCAAATCAAGCCTGGATAACATTTATGGTCGTGGCTCCAAGCAGAACGACACCAGCACATGGACAGAGGTCATCAGCTCCTCTCCGGTCAAGGCGGATATCGGAAACGTCTATTCTGTTGCTCGACAGGGATATCTGCAACCTGTTAGTCCTTTGCCTCCCGGCTGGCAGGCGGCGCCACTGACCGATCTGGTTGGTTTTATGGGGTTTGAGCGGCTTTCCGCTAACGGGGATACCCACCTCGATTACGAATTCAATCAGGCGCCCTTTATAAAAAATGCCAAAGGGGCATTGGTTCCACAACGGTGCAGCGCCTTTGGTCAGATGATCGGTACCTTTCAATGTCTGGGCCCCGATTTGCTAATTGGCGTGGATGACGGCACCTCCAAGGTTCCGACCATCACCGCCTACAAATGGGTGGGCACCAATAATAGCCCCTCCGTGGGAAATTTTGTGGCGATTACAACACCCACAAGCCCCTATACTATTAGCATCGGCGCTACAAACAGCGTTGCCATTGCCCCAGGCCCATGGGGAACCTTTAACAGCAGGGGCACGCTGGTGTTTGGCACCAATATTCTGGCGGACACCTTTAGCGAAGTGGCCGTCAACCTTACTCAGCTCACCGGTATTCAAGTGGGCTGCCCTGGTACATTTAAGACCATCTTTATCAAGAGCCGGTCGTCTTCCGAGGTGAACTCCGAATTAAAAGATCGTATCGCGCCCGAGGTCTTTGGCCTGGATACCTGCGCCAACATGAAAATTACCAAACGCGATGCCAGCGATCCCGGAAACATTGTCCCTCTTGCCGGGGCCGTCTTTACCATTACACCTAATCCGGCAACGGGTACCGGCTCCATTACAGTGACCAGCGATGCCAATGGCATTGTATATCATTCCACACAGGTCATACCGGGGATCATTTACACCATTCACGAGGTCTCTTCACCGCTGGGAAATGTCCCTGCTCCAGATCAGACCTGTGATCTGACTGCTTATAAGGCCACCTGTACACTGGTGATTGACAACGTCGGATTGCAACACCTGACGGCCATCAAGTCGGCCGTTCCAGCAAGCGGAACAGATGTGGTATCGGGTCAGACGATCACCTATACCATCACCTATTCTAACGATGGAACAGCGCCCGCGTTAAACACCATTATCACGGACGTGGTGGATGCAAATCTGACCAACATTATTCCACTCAACGGCGGGGTACTGACGGGCAACACCATTAAGTGGAATGTGGGCAATGTAGCGATAGGGGCAACCGGAACCGTTTCGTTTACCGCGACGGTGGTTGCTCCTTTGTCTAACACAACGATCCTTAATAAGGCCCATCTCATCAACGATCGAGACCTGGCCGGGTTTGATACCAACGTGACCATTCATACCGTGGGTCTTCCCAACCTGACATTAAGCAAGGCGGTGGATAAGACGGTGGCCTCTCCAGGGGACAACCTTCTCTATACGCTGACCTATGCCAATATCGGCCAGGGGGATGCGACAGGTGTCGTCGTCACGGACAAACTGCCCGCAAAGACAACCTTTGTCTCGGCCACCGGAGGCGGCACTTATGCCACGTCGACCAATACCGTCTCATGGAGTATTGGAACACTGCTTCATGGGGCGTTTGGCTCGGTCACCTTTACGGTGAAGCTGGATGCGGTCTTCCCGAACGGCACCACCACGGTGACCAACGTTGGAGAGATTAAATCGGCGACAACGCCACTCACCCCATCCAATCCAGTCATGACCGATGTCATGGCCGCACCAATCATGAACATCACCAAGGCCGTGGATAAGACCTCGGCCATACCCGGCGACACGCTGGTCTACACCCTGAATTTCAGCAACACAGGGAATGCAGACGCCTCGGGCGTGGTGATCTCCGATGTCCTTCCGGCCAGGACGACCTTCGTCTCGGCCACCGGAGGCGGTGTCTATAATGGAACCAGCACGGTGACTTGGAATATCGGGGCCGTGGCTGCGGGGGCGAGCGGTTCGGTCACCTTTACGGTGAAGCTGGATGCGGTCTTCCCGAACGGGATCACGCCAGTGACCAACTCGGCGGTGATTGCGTCGGCGGAGGTTCCACCGGTCACATCCAATCCGGTAACGACCCATGTAACGGCGGCGCCCATCATGAATATCACCAAGGCGGTGGATAAGACCGAAGCCGTACCTGGTGACACGCTGGTCTACACCCTGAGCTTCAGCAATACAGGGAATGCAGACGCCTCGGGCGTGGTGATCTCCGACATCCTTCCAGCCAAGACGAACTTCGTCTCGGCAACCGGAGGCGGCATCTATAGTGGCGCCACCAACACGGTGACCTGGAATATCGGGGCCGTGGCGGCTGGAACGAGCGGTTCGGTCACCTTTACGGTGAAGCTGGATGCGGTGTTCCCGAACGGGATCACCCCGGTGACCAACTCGGCGGTGCTCGCATCAGCGGAGCTTCCCACGGTTCCATCCAATCCGGTGACGACCAATGTAACGGCCGCGCCGATTATGAATATCACCAAGGCGGTGGATAAGACCGAAGCCGTACCCGGTGACACGCTGGTCTACACCCTGAGCTTCAGCAATACAGGGAATGCGCCTGCATCGGGTGTGGTGATCTCCGACATCCTTCCGGCCAAGACGAACTTTGTCTCGGCCACCGGTGGCGGCATCTATACACCTGCTACCAACACGGTGACCTGGAGTATCGGTGGGGTTGCTGCGGGGGCAAGCAGTTCCGTCACCTTTACGGTGAAGCTGGATGCGGTATTTCCAAATGGGATCACGCCCGTGACCAACACGGCGGTATTGGCATCGGCGGAGGTTCCAACGGTTCCCTCTAACCCGGTGACCACCCATGTGACGGCCTCGCCGATCATGAATATCACCAAGGCGGTGGATAAGACCGCAGCCGTACCCAGTGACACGCTGGTCTACACCCTGAGCTTTAGCAACACAGGGAATGCGCCAGCGTCGGGTGTGGTCATCTCAGACATCCTTCCCACCAAGACGACCTTTGTCTCGGCCACCGGAGGCGGCGTCTATAATGGCGCAACCAACACGGTGACCTGGAATATCGGGGCTGTGGCGGCGGGAGCAAGTGGCTCGGTCACCTTTACGGTGCAGTTGGATGCGGTGTTTCCAAATGGGATCACGCCGGTGACCAACACGGCGGTGCTTGCATCGGCGGAGGTTTCCCCGGTCCCATCCAATCCGGTAACGACCGATGTGACGGCGGCGCCGGCGCTTTCGATTGCGAAGGTGCTGACCTCACAGACCCATCGGCTGATTGATCTAACCAATACGGCCTCCGTGAAGAGCACGGAATCAACCGGTACGACAACCTCCATGAGCACGTTGGGGGTGATCAAGGGGAGTGACATCCTCTACACGATCAGCATTGCCAACAACGGGTCTGCAGATGCGACCAACGTGGTGATTGTCGATACTTTACCCCCTGGAAGCGCCTTTATCTCGGCCTCTGCGGGAGGGGTGTTCAATCCAATGGATAACACAGTCACCTGGAATCTTGGAACCGTTGCTGCACTTGGAGGGAGCGGCTCAGTGACCCTTTCGGTTCGGGTCGGCGAGTAAGCACAACGCATGCCTCAAAAGGGGGTGCATCGGGGAAAGCCGGTGCACCCCCTTTTTTTGTCTTCAAATTTCTATGACGACTGCTTCCTGTTTTAAATCCTAAAGCGATACCGGGCCGCTATCCCCCGCTGACCGTGTGACGCCCGGAATGCCGCCATCGGGAAGATATCCCGTTCTACTCAAGACGGTCTCAATGCGATCATTCCCAAAGACCCCTTCCAACCGGGTCACCCCAAAATCGGGCGAGAGCACTGCGAAGGTGTCCATTTGCCACGCGAAATATGGCAAGGGGCGCAAAAGATGTATTCCCTCTTGATGCCATTGACCCTCCTCCTCCCAATTTCGATGATAACAGCTTTCCAATCCGACTCCCAGCGGGTATCGTAGGGTAAGCAGTAACCGCTGAAAAACGCCAAGGGGAAGTAGTCGCGCCGAAGGGGCATCCTCCCAATAGTTCGCAGAATCGGTCAAAGGGGTTAACCCCATTGCAAGCAGCCAAAGGTCGAGGAAAAGGTCCGGGGGGCCTTGGCGATTATAAAATGCCAATAACCCGGAAGACTCGTGAAATGCCGCGCTTGCCCCGTTGTCGCTGATCAAACAAAATTGTCCGGCTAAGGAAACCTCCACCCGCAATGCGAATTGACTCATCAAAAATCTACCCGAAACTTATTCCATTTTTACCTCTTTTTCTGTCTCTTTGTTCAACATCATTTCTGCTCTTCTACGACCCCAAATAGCAACCCATCTTC
>SBBA01000180.1 GCA_005239925.1 Candidatus Troglogloeales bacterium
GGAGATTCTGGGGATTTGTTGGTAATCCTTTTTCCGTGGACTGGAACGTACCAAATTGGCTGTTTTTTAGCGGCCCTCCCAATAATGCAATCGCACTCAGGTTTTTCTGAAGTTGCTTAACGTTGGCATCATATTCCGACACCGCCTTCCTGTGCCGCGCTAAAATCTCCGAGGGCAGCTTCGCCGTCCTGATCTTCTTCTCCGTGGCCCTAAATTCCGCGCGAATCGCTTTATCGGCCTTCTGAATGGCGCGGTAATGCTTCTTGAGGGTGTTAAGCTGATTAGTAACATCCTTCCCATTAGCCAATGCCTGATCTATTGCTTCGATCAACTGCTTACTGGCTATAAGAGTCGTCTCAAATATTTCAGCAGCGGTCTGCGTTTTTTTTGGGGTGGAGGTTTGTGATTGGGGTTGTGCATACGCCGGCGGGGTAAAGTTCCACGGTTCAACGCAAAACCAAGAAAAGAAGACCAGGACAATGGCGGCAACGGGTCTTAAGCGGCATCTGAACCGATCATCCATAAAGACTCCACGAAACTGGTCGGTGATCCCACGGATGAACTCCGGCACAACAAAATGAGCGGAATTCATTGTGTACTTTCTAATACTAAACTCAGCCTTTGTCAATAGGTGTTCAGAAAGTGTCATCTAACAATTAAGGGGGGTGCGACAAATTTGTGGGTAAATTTCGACTTTTAAAAGTGCACTATGATGTCCTTTTGTTTTTAATTGACTTAAAAAAACAATGATTCTTTTTAGAGTTTTTTTGAAAATATCTTTACCCGTTGGGTGCGATATTTTTTTGCAAACAACGACACTGCAATGTCGCAATTGGTGTGCCGACTTTTTCAGTATTCTTCGTTTTCAATCGCTGTGTTTGGACAAAAAAATATTTTATATGGAATTGCAAATCGCCCCCAAGATATGGTACTTGTTTAGGTTTAGTGGTAGGGTTGTAGATCCTTTTATCGGAAGAACTTATTAAGGAGGAATGGTGGTTGAAGTAAAAGAGTTATTAGGTGCGGGTGTCCACTTTGGACATCCAGTGAATCGCTGGAACCCAAAGATGGCGCGATATATCTTTGGCGCACGAAGCAATGTTTATATCATTGATCTTCAAAAAACAGTGAGAAAATTTAATGAGGCGTTGGACTTTGTCAAAAACCTCACGGCCGGCGGCGGGTCCATTCTTTTTGTGGGGACAAAGCGACAGGCGCAGGCCATTATCGAAGCCGGCGCAAAGGACTCTGGCATGTTTTATGTTAATCAACGCTGGCTGGGTGGCATGTTGACCAATTTTACAACCATTCGAAAAAGCGTTGATCGTTTGAAGGCATTGGAATTATCTAGCCAGGATGGCACGTATGAGCGACTTACCAAAAAAGAGGTGTCACAACTGGAGAAAGAACGTCTGAAATTAGATAGAAATCTCTCAGGTATTAGAAAGATGGATCGTTTGCCCGGCGCCGTTTTTGTCGTGGATATCCTCAAGGAACGAATCTGTGTTGCCGAGGCGCGCCGGCTTAAAATTCCGGTCATCGCGATGGTGGACACCAATTGTGATCCCGATGAAGTAGATTACGTGATTCCCGGTAATGATGACGGCGTTCGATCCATTCAAATTGTCACGCGGCGACTTGTGGAGGCCGTCATGGAGGGAGTTTCACTTCGCTCCCAAGTTGCGACTACAAGCACACCTGTTCCATCGGTTTCGGAGGCGTCGGCAATACCAGATCCGCAACCTGAACCGGCCTTGGCCGTTTCTTCCGAATTGAAATAGAGGGAAAGCACCCTCAAGGGTGAGACAGCCCCAGTGAGAGGAAAGAGACTTTGGAAATAGAAACACTTAAAATATTAAGAGAGAAGACAGGCGCCGGTGTTTTAGATTGCAAGACTGCGTTGAAACAATCCAATGGCCAACTGGATGGGGCGATGGAAATCCTGCGTCAGAAGGGGTTGTCCCAAGCCAATAAGAAGGCGGATCGTGTGACCAGTGAGGGGCTGATCTATTCTTATATTCACTCCGGTGGAAAAATAGGGGTTTTATTAGAGGTCAATTGCGAAACCGACTTTGTAGCCCGAAATGAGGAATTTCAATCCTTTGTTCGGGACCTGAGCCTGCATATTGTCGGGTCGGTTCCTGCACCCCAATATGTTCGGAAGGAAGATGCCCCATCCGAGCAATTGGATGACGCAGTCTTTCTGATGGAGATGCCGTTTATTAAAGACCCTTCGATTACCATTCGTGAAATGGTCACGCAAAAGATCGCCAAAATCGGGGAGAATATTGTCATTCGTCGGTTTACCCGGTACCAGCTTGGGGAACCGTTATAAGATCGAAAGTCTTCGAGGTAATCCGATGCCGTTATTCCGGCAATGTTTAAGCGGTCAGCCGCGTAGCCGGAATCCAGTGACTTTTAAAGTTTCCATAATGAGACGGTTATTAATCAATGACTCAGCCAAAATATAAAAGAGTTCTCCTCAAAATCAGCGGCGAGTTTTTAGCTGGTGGACAGGGGTATGGCATTGACCCGAAGACCATTGACATCCTTGCCGAAGAAATTTTGGAATGTACCCTCTTAGGGGTGGAGCTTGCGATTGTGATTGGCGGGGGAAACATCTTTCGAGGTCTGGCCGGGGCAGCAGCCGGTATGGAACGTTCCTCCGCAGATTATATGGGGATGCTGGCCACCATCTTAAATGGCCTTGCCCTGCAAAACATTCTGGAGAAAAAAGGGCTTCATACCCGTGTGCAATCGGCCATCGAAATGAAGCAACTAGCGGAGGCCTATATCCGCAGAAGGGCGATCCGACATTTAGAGAAGGGCCGCATCGTCATCTTTGCGGCGGGAACGGGTAATCCTTATTTTTCCACGGATACCGCCGCCGTGCTCCGTGCCATGGAGATTGGCGCAGAGGTTGTCTTGAAAGGCACCAAGGTGGAGGGTGTCTTTGATCGCGACCCTATGGGTGACCCATCCGCAAAGAAATATGATGAGATGACCTTTTTCCAAATTATAGAACGCGGGCTTGCGGTCATGGATTCTACCGCAGTTGCGCTCTGCATGGATAAAGATATTCCGCTTATCGTCTTTAACATTAGGGAAAAAGGGAATATACGAAAGATTTTAATAGGAGAACATATCGGCACCATCATTCGTAAAAACCTTCCCGCAGTTGGGGTAACTGTGAGGTCATAATATGGATGCTGGAATAAAACAAAAAATGGAGCAGCGAAGTCATGCTGTTCTGGAACATTTAAAAACGGAACTGGCGGGGGTTCGGACCGGGCGCGCCTCGTTGATTCTGTTTGAATCGCTTCAGGTGAACTCGTATGGCGTTGTGATGCCGCTTAAGCAATTAGCCAGTTTGTCTACGCCGGAGAGCCGGATGGTGGTCATTCAACCTTGGGATACCCATCTTATTCCGGAGATTGAAAAGGCGATTCTTTCATCGAGTTTGGGTCTGACGCCTAGTAATGACGGAAAGATAGTTCGTATTATTATTCCGCAACTTACAGAGGAAAAGCGAAAGGACCTCGTCAAGGTTATAAAAAAGCAGGGTGAAGAGGGCAAGGTTTCAATTCGTAATATTCGCCGAGAGATTAACGATGAATTAAAGGCGCTTCAGAAATCAGGTGATCTTTCGGAAGATATGATTCGAAAAAGCCAGGACGAGGCCCAGAAAATAACCGACCAGGCCATCTCAAAAATTGACCATATGGTTCAAGAAAAAGAAGCCGATATCTTGAAGGTTTAACGATACTTACCCAACGACTGTCTTTTAATCCCGCTTATTCATGTGGCACGTCTGTTTCGTTTTTAGACGAACGCTCCTTTTGTAATATCTTCTTCTCTTGTTTTCGATTATAACCCTTTTTCCCCTTAGGGGTTGAGTGCGGTCCGCCCCCATGACGGAGCTTTGCCACTGCATCTGCCGGAAGTCTGGGTTTTAGAATCTTTCTTTTCATTTCCTATTTTTTTACATTTATAAGATGGACAAAGGCACTTAAAGCTTAGTTTAACATGGGTTGTCACAATGAAGGAACTGCTGCTTCCATCACTTGCTATATGTCATCAACTTTCTAAACACCTGTTGACAGAAGTTCACTTTAGTATTAGAAAGTACACGATGAAGTCTTCTTATTGAGCAGTCTCATCATTAAAACGATACAACGCCGTCATTCCAGCAATGTTTAAGCCGGAATCCAGTGACTTTTTAATATGTTTCATGGAGCCTTTATGGATGATCGGTTCAGATGCCGCTTAAGACCCGTTGCCGCCGTTGCCCTGATCTTCTTTTCCTGGTTTTGCGTTGAGCCGTGGAATTTTACCTCGCGGGCGTATGCACAACCCCAATCACAAACCTCCACCCCTCAAAAAACGCAGACCGAAATATTTGAGACGACTCTTATAGCCAGTAAGCAGTTGATCGAAGCAATAGATCAGCAAATGGCGAATGAGCAGGATATTGCCGGTCATCTCAAGACCCTTGCAGCGCATCATCGCGCCATCCAGAGGGCCGATAAAGAAATTCGCGTGGAATTTAGGGCCACGGAGAAGAAGATCAGGGCGGCGAAGCTGCCCGCCGAGATTTTAGCGCGACACAGGAAGGCAGTTCTGGAATATGATGCCAACGTCAAGCAACTTCAGAAAAACATGAGTGCGATTGCATTATTGGGAGGGCCGCTAAAAAACAGCCAATTTGGTACGTTCCAGTCCACGGAAAAAGGATTACCAACAAATCCCCAGAATCTCC
>SBBA01000029.1 GCA_005239925.1 Candidatus Troglogloeales bacterium
ACAAAGCGACTGTTATTGCCGAGGAGCTCAATATTAAAGCGACTAAGTTGGGTACAAAAGAGAATCCTATTAGTGTTGATGTTCGCCGGTTGTCCGCCGATGCCAAAGAGGGCAAATACATCATTAATGTTGGTCATGTTGCTGTTGATAAGATTACGCTGGAGGGGAATATCGGAGATACATCCATTCGATCCGGGTCAATCACAGTTCGTGAATTTATAGGCAGCGACACAGCCAACATAGGGAACGGGTCATTGACCTTGGAGGCGGATATTGGCGATGTCGTCTTTTTAAATCAGAAAAACAGGATTAGTACAAATGGAGGCAGCATCACCATTAAAGCTGGTATGCGTGCGCTTGATCTTAAACAGCCTACCGACGGTATGGTTGTCATAGGAAACATTGCGACCGGTGGTGGTAACATCACAATTGATGCCGTTAGTCACATTGCAATTGGCGCCTTAGACGCACGGAATGGCGATGTGACGCTCAATTCCAGAAACGGCCTCATCCTGGACGGCATTGAGCGCGATAAGGATAAGAACTCCGACCAATATAATAATTCTAATATAAAAGGAGGAAATATAACGCTTATTGCAAAGACACCTACGGAGCGTGAGGCCCAGCTGATGACGACCCAGCGGATTGCCAATGCCGCGGCCATTCGTGCCGAGGCAAGGGCCAATGAAATGTCCGCGGAGGCATGGGGCAACGCCTTTACGCTCGTAAACAAGGATAAAAAGATTGCCGAGAATGAAGTCGCTGCGCTGAAGGTGGCCTTAGAGGATGTGGAAAAAAAGGTTGATAAGTTTAGTTTGGCATCTGAGAATCTAAGGAGATTTATTTTTGCCCTTAATACCAGCGCGCTCGGAGTAAAAACTGCGAATCTGATTGTTAAACTTGTATTGGGTTCAATCCCATCAAAGCTTATTCCAATTGGCCATCAACACCTACCGGAGAAACCATTGGAGGTTACGGAGTTTGTCTTAGACGGGGTTGAACACTTGATTAATATCGGTACCCATGTCCTTAGTTCAGCGCTAGATTTCCCGGGGGGAGTGTCTGATCAGTTGGGGACGTGGGAGCATAGACAGACGAAGAACTCGGCCCAGTATTATGCCGCGCAGTCCGATGCCAGACTGGCTGGCGCCGTTACGGGGGGGCTAAAGCAAGGGCTGTCTGTTATTTATGGGGCATATGAAGACTCGACTCTTCGGGCCGATGCAGCGGACAGGACAAAAAAGGTAGCCATCCGGGCAGAAGAAGACCGATCCTTCATGATTGGAACTTCTCCGCCGAGACCGCTGGTTATTGATGCAGCGGGAAAGGTGGATTTTAAGGCCGAAGACGGTAGCGTGTTTATCAAGGCGCCGTATGCCATCAAGCTTGGGAACCTCACTTCTACGATAGACCCCCGTCAAACTGGCGCTGCCAGTGGTAATGTGTTTGTTAGCGCCGGAGGAAACATCACACTTGCAGGAGATATCACTGCCCAAAAGCGGGTGCGGCTTGATTCTGATGGCGAGATTCGGTATGAGAGCGGTATCATTACTGGTCCGAATAAATCCGCGGTAGAACAATTCGTTGCCACTGCCAAAAATGGAATCGGCGCTTACCCCGGGAAGGCTTTGGAAACCAATGTTCAGGAGTTTGCCGCGGTTAGCGGAAATGGAGATCAAAATTTGCAGATCAACAATGCCGGCCCTCTAGGAATTACCACTGTTAAAGAAAATAAGATATACGGCATATCGGCTGGCAGTCTGAATATCTCTACAAAGGGCACTATTACGAACAAATTAGGAGTTATCCTGGCAGTGGCTGGCCGGGCAACTTTCGTTGCTACCGATAAGGAAAAGAATGAAAGATTTGATATTCGGCTGGGTTACAACAGCCACGAGGACGAGATTCACTTTGGCAGCCTGAGTGTTACGGGGGCAAATGTGGAGATCACGGAGGATTCGGGAACGGTCTTTGCCGGTGAAAGCAATGTAACAGGAATGCTGGTAATCCATTCGGCGGGAGATATTGCCGATGACACTGATACCACATTGGAAGTGGGCGGTCAGGCGGTCTTTATCGCAGATAATTACAATCCACATACGGTTTTGCCATGGTCCCCTCCCCCAGATCGCTTTAATATTACGCTGGGTAACGATGCGGGAGACACCATCAACTTTGGCGCTCTGAATGTAACCGGCGCGAATGTGGCGATAAACGAAGATTCATCAACACACTTTACCGCTATAAACACGGTGACGGGGACCTTCGACGTGAACTCGGCTGGCGCAATCACGGATGCGCCAGGAACAACCTTTAATGTGACGGGCAAGGCAAACTTTACTGCACCAACGAAGTCCGATATTACCTTAGGTGAAGATGGGGCGGACACGACCCAATTTAATGATGATCTGAGTTTTACCGGCGCCAATGTGCGGGTGGACAAAGACGGGCCAATGGTGTTTACCGGCGTGTACAGGGTCACCGGAGACCTCATATTAAACACCAAAGGGGACATTACGGATGCAGCGGGAACAATCCTGGAAGTGGGAGGCCACGCAACCTTAAATGCAGCCGGGTTTAACATCACACTGGGTGATAGCAACCATCTTGATACGCTTAACTTTGGCACTTTAAATGTGATGGGTAAGAATGTGACATTTACCGAAGACTCCGATACAGTTTTTGCCGGTGAGAACATCGTGACGGGAACACTGGTGGTTCATTCCGCTGGAACAATCACCGATGACGCGGATACCAGATTAGAGGTAGCCGGTCAGGCGACCTTCAACGCGGCTGACGATATTACGCTGGGCGACGACGCGGGGGATATAACCAACTTTGGCCGTCTGAACGTAACCGGTAAGAACGTGACGATTACCGAAGATTCAGGGACGATCTTTACCGATGTTATCACCGTAACGGAAAACCTTGTACAGGTCTCCGCGGGAGATATTACGGACGAGACAATCGTACCAGTAACAGGCCGTGCAATTGTTCCTACGTCTATTTTTAATATTGTCCTTGATGGAAGCCATCGTGTAGATGAAGGCCATGTTGTAACTGGAGACGACTACTTTATATTAAGCGTGGCTGGAACCATGCGGGTTGGAACCGTTTTTGATGTGGGAGGACAGGCGACTTTCAATGCGAAAGGGGATATTATACTGGGTGACGAAGTAAAGGATAAAACCAACTTTGGCAGCCTTGAGGTTATTGGTAAAAATGTAACCATCACCGAAGATTCGCAAACACTTTTTGCCGGAGTGAGCAATGTATCAGGAAACCTTTTGGTGAACGCAGCGGAAGGTATTGGAGAGGCGGGAACGACCATCGAAGTAGCCGGTCTGGCTACGTTTAACACGCCCGGCTTTGACATCACGTTGGGTCAAGAGGCGGACGACACCACCAATTTTGGCAAACTCAATGTTACTGGCGCTAACGTGACGATTAGCGAAGATTCGTCAACCCTCTTTACCGGCGTGAATACGGCGACGGGGAATCTTACCATGACCTCTGCAGGAACCATCACCGATGACCCCAATACGACGTTTGCGGTAACAGGCCGGGCCACCTTCAATACGCCGGGGTTTGATATCACGTTGGGTGACAATGCAGGGGATACCACGAACTTTGGTCGTCTGAAGGTAACCGGCAAAAACGTAACGATCACCGAAGATTCAGGAACCCTCTTTACCGGTGTGAACACGGCAACGGAAGACCTGGTGATGAACTCGGCTGGGAATATTACAGATGATCCCAGTACCACCTTTGCGGTGACCGATCAGGCGACGTTCAATGCGTCCGGCTTTGACATTACCCTGGGTGACGACACGGGAGATACGACGAATTTTGGCCGTCTGAGGGTAACCGGCAAAAACGTAACGATCACCGAAGATTCAGAAACCCTCTTTACCGGTGTGAACACGGTCACGGAAGACCTCGTAGCGAACTCGGCGGGTGATATTACCGATGAGGTCGGTACAGAGTTTGCGGTGGGGGATCAGGCGACGTTCAATACGCCGGGGTTTGATATTACGTTAGGTGACAGTGTAACAGATACAACGAACTTTGGTCGTCTGAGGGTAACCGGCAAAAACGTAACGGTTACCGAAGATTCAGGAACAGTCTTTACCGGCGTGAATACGGCAACGGAAGACCTGGTGATGAACTCAGCCGGGAATATTACAGATGACGCTGGTACGACGTTTGCTGTGGGCGATCAGGCCACGTTTAATACGCCGGGTTTTGATATTACGTTGGGTGACAGTGGAACCGATACAACGAACTTTGGCCGCTTGAATGTGACCGGTCGGAATGTGACGATCACCGAAGATTCAGAAACCCTCTTTACGGGCGTGAACACAGTGAC
>SBBA01000041.1 GCA_005239925.1 Candidatus Troglogloeales bacterium
ACAGTTCATCAAACCACCCTGTACGAACCTGCCCGAATCAAAAATACCCCCCAATGCCCACCCTACGCTGCCTTTCCCTTTCATATTACGGAATCGCTGACCCTGATCGTCCCAGGTTGTGAATACCATAGGTCTAATGTATAATTTGGCTATGTCCGAAAATCGAGTGGTTCAGATATCAAACGAGATTCTTAGCGGAACGCCTGTGTTCCGTGGTACGCGCGTGCCGGTTCAAACATTATTGGACTATCTGAAAGGTGGCGAAACCATCGATGACTTCCTGGATGGCTTTCCTACGGTGAAGCGAGAACAGGCCGTCCAATTTCTTGAAGAAGCAGGCTCCCTTGCCTCAAAAATGGCTGCATGAGGGTCTTGCTCGACGAACAGGGTGGTCATAGCGAATTGCCGCTCAATAGGCGACGCGCCTCTGCCATAACCTGCTCCCCAGGTATCGGTTGTACCTGTCCCGATCGCACCTCATCACGGCGTCGAATGGCTTCGTTAATCCAGAGAGATTGGACTTCATCAGACTGTGCCGTGCCAAGGCTTTCCACCAAAATATCTGCCAACTCGGCTCGTAGAGGGGCAGGAAGCAACAGGGCTTCTTTAGCAAGTTGATCTAGTGTGAGAGACATAAATTAATCCTACTGCAATTTACCCACAAACTCAAGCGTTGTAAGGCACATGAACAGGGTCTCGGCAAAGTCCCCGTCATTCCCGCATGCTTTAAGCGGGAACCCCGTGGTTTGTGTTCTGTTTTACATTCTGGATTCCCGATAGAACCATTCGGGAATGACGAAAATGCCTATGTTTGATTATTGACCATTCCACTCTAATTTCAACATGTTATATTCAACTATGCCGTGACCTTGGGCGCATGAATCATTTTCTAGGGATATATAACGCGCACGATGACACGGCGATTCTTTGTCCTGCCTTCCTCCGTGAGGTTACTTTCTTTGGGTTTTAATTCTCCGGCATCAACCAATACCATACGCAGAGGCGAAATCCCCTTTGCCTTTAAATAATCTCTGACGGCCAATGCCCGTTTGTGACTTAGGTCAAGATTAAACGACTCTGTTCCCACATTGTCCGTATGCCCGGTTAATTCCAGCATGGCCTCGGGATGATGCCTCAACACATGAACGAGATCATCTAATGCCTTTTTTTGATCGTCTGAAATGATTGCGCTATTAAGACCAAACGCACCCAATCCAACATCATCCACCCGCTCAGGGAGGGTGGTCACCTCCGGAGTAATCTCAGGCACCGCCAAGGTTTGAGGGGCCATGTCTACTGTCGGGGCAATCTCCGGGGGCTTAACCGTCTTAATTTTTATTGGGGCAGGGGAAACCATTTTTTGAGGCTGTTTTTTTACGGGCTTCCATTGGAAAGACATTCCTGTGGTCAACTCCATGCCCGTCAATATCTCGCCCCGTAATGATCGTATGAGATACCGAACGTCGGAGCGAACCATTGGATAGACACCCTGGAATTGGGGCAATAAAAAATCAATCCCCATGCCAAAATCGGTTGCAAAACCGAATTCATTTCCGGCGTCCAGGTTAAGCCGAATGCCGCCCACACCAGCGGCCAGAAAGGGCCGGGCCATATATGCCTTATTGTGTTTCATCGGCTCCCAGGGTAGATAAAGCGCATCCACGCGATGCAGATACCAGCCGCCTCGACCTCCCGCCGGAGTGACCGTATGGTCATTTAAGCGGGCCAGCCATCCCTCTATAATAAAATGATCGGAGAGAAACGCCCCGCCCCGCAATCCACCCAGGGTATCCGACCCCGCGCCCTCTTCCAGGGTATATTGGCCATAGAAAGGAGAGAGGTATACCCGGCCTTTGAGAGAGGCGGTTTCTGCCCTTGCCGCTGTATTCATCACAAGCAGGGCTATAACAATCAAGAAGGCCTGGAACATTCTTTTCATTCTTGTGTGCGTTTAAAAACGATATCCAAACGATACCCCGTAGAGGGTATAGGCATCGGGAAGCTTTTCGCTTTCCTTATCCGCCTGCGCCTGCAGGTCCACTAATAATTGTGGCGGCGCCTCGGCATTGACGGATTGTATTTTTAACCTGGGTTCCAGATTGGAGACCATTCCCAATTCCATCTGGAAATACCAACCCTTTCGCTCGGTAGGTTTAATATGATATAGAGACCCGATTCCCAGATAGGGCACGAGGGTATGGGTTTTCATCGTACCGGTTACCATTCCAATCTGCTTGCTGGAATACAAAACACCGTTAATCGTATAGCCCCGTCCATCCGTTGGGGTAATGGTGAATTTTCCCGGATCACCCAGATGGGTGACCCCCAGACTGCCGTAGAGACCCAGCCCTGTCCATGGAAACCAGTCGAGGACTAAGCGGACATTATTTTGATCAACCCGTTGATCCACCTGAATGGCCGCAAGGGTTTTGGCGCTTTGATACGATAGCGCGGCATGGCTCAATCGGGCGCGCAGGTCAGGCGAAACGCGATACCCACCTTCAACGCCATAGGCGTTGCTATTATCCCCTAAGATCGCGCCTGAGGCGCCAATCTCAAATCGCACATCTAACTCGTCCGCCCATAAAAAAGAGGGGGAGGCTAAAAGGATCAATGCCACAAGGATGATGGAATGGAATACTGTTTTTATCTTCATCAAAAAAGTTAGGGCCGCGGATCAATCACTACAAATGGGGTTGCATAGGTGACCGGATCATTCATGAGATTGCCGATCCATGAAGGAATATTTTTTGCCGGCTGCTGTATTGCCTCGATGGGATCAAAATTAAAAACCTCAACCTCTGTATTAATGTCTTTATTAAATCCATAAAACGCGCCATCCTCGGCAACCACAATGGCGCGAACGTTGAAATAGTCCCGTGCCGGATAACTTACACCCTCCACCGTCTTTTCAGCAAAGCTGTAGGGCGCCAGCGGCTTGGCCTTTCCGGTGACCAGGTTCAGCACATTCAAACGATCCATGCCGTTTGCATCGGTAGGCGTATTGTTCCACTTGCTCATAAACGTCGCGCGCTTCCAGACATAGACCGCCACCGTGTTGCCGCCATCCGTGAGCTTCGTGCGGTACTGAGGGATAACAGTCATCTCCTTTACCGAAAGAAGCGGCGGCGGCAGCTCACCATCCCCCAGGCCAACATAGAAGTCCCCATTTTTATTTGTGCTCAGCTTGCTCTCCAATAGACCCTGTAGTTCTCCGGGCCGATAATCGGGATCGCCTGGCGTTTTTTCCGCAGGCCGCCACCAGATGAGATAAACCGTCTGCTTGTGATGCTCGGCATCTTTATTGGGGGCGTGATCCAGTTTAATGGAAAAGAGGTGATTTGCATTGGTCTCATCCACGACATGAATTTTTTGCGTCATCTGCTCGACGAAATAAAGCCATCCCTTATCGGCACGGCGATACACCGTTGTCCAGGTGGCGCCATTGTAATTGGGGATCACGCCAATGGAAACATCATCGCCATTGGTTTTGAGTTTGCGCAATTCGCCCGTCGAACGCACGGTATAAAAGGCCGTGGCATTGGGCAATGTCGTCACGGGACGCGGGACGACATAATCGGAGGTCACCGTCACGGGAATTTTTTGTGTTGTGCCGCTTAATCCATCCGTTACAACAAGCTCAAATTCCCGATTGCCACGATCCCCTAAGATGGCATAGGTCTGAAGCCGGGCAGACGTAAAACCCTGATAGTCCAATGCCAGCATCGTATCATTAAAGGCATGTGTCGCGGCCTCACTCTGCTTAATCAACGCCTGTGAAAGCTCAAACGTACCCGTGCCGTCGTCGTCCGGATCACTCCAGGTAATCGGGTTGGCAAGATAGGCCGGGTCGTCATACTCTTTGATGACAATGGGCGTGGCCGGAAGGGCGAGTGTGGGCGCACGATTGGGTGTCCCTGCGATGCCCTTCACCCAGTTGGCCAGATGAATATAGTCGTTGGAGGCCGGAGGAAGCGCCGGATGGTTTGGAGAAACATTGTCATTTAAGTTCCCCACTGATCCATTCGCACCGAGGCCACCACGGGCATAGACCAAAAGCTCCGAGTCGTCGGGGTTTTTGAAATCAATCCGGTGTGAGGCTGACGCTAATGTGCTGTCCATCGAAACAGCCAGATTGCTGATCCAGGGATAGGGCGAATACCGCGTAGAGGAACTCGCGGTGTTATCTTCAACATGACTTTTCATCACAAATCGTGTGGCAGGATCACTTAGCCAAATCGGATCAATAAACCGCTTGATGAGCGGCAAGCCAAACCCCTTGTCGTTAATGCCATCAGTGAGGTTGTCCGTATGGCAGACAAAACAGTTGCGCACCATCGCCTGATACGCCTTTTGGGCCGCATCGGTGGTGCGGGAAGTCAGATTGGCGGTAAAGTCGTTTGGAATCCGGTCGGAAAGCCCCACGGCAGATTGCGTTGTACTATAGGTAATAAAGGCCTGGATGTCCGCAGCCGACCAATGCCTACTGTGGTTATATTGGGCATTGATCGCGGCAATATCGTCCTCGATGGTTTTGTTATACGCGGCGCCATAATCCCCGGCGCGATCCAGGTTACGGCTCGCGTGATTGGGATGCCCGGCATCCGGTGGAACGGCCAGGTCATCATTCAATAAAAGGCCCCATAGAAATGGCGCAGGCCCATAATGATCATCCATCGCAATCGGATTGATCGTTTGTCGAACGAAGGGTGCCACGCCGGTGGCATCACTCAAAACATGCGCGCCGGCCACCAGGTTCCGATAGGTCGCGTTCATCGCGTCAACACCCGTGGCATTCGACAGGTTTAATTTATCCTTTGGCCCATGACAGGCCATACAAGAGGGGCCGCCTGTCACCGACGGCTTTGCCAGCAGGGGGATAACATCTCGGTGGAAGCTGGGCACAGCCGCCTTTGCATTGTATGTGCTGATATCGTGATTGGTTCCGATCACATTGCTTAGATTGCCCTGCATCTTTTTTGCCGCGATGGATTCGTACTTGGCGTACCGATCCAGGTTGGCCTGATTGCGTTCCTGGTGACATTGATTGCAGGCGTTAACCCGGTTGGGGACAAAGCTGACCTCCTGGCGTTCGGCGCGAATGGGAATCCAGATATCCTGTCCCGTATCGGCATGTACAAACCGCTTATGGACCTTCCAGGTATACAACCCCTGTTTCAGGATAACGCCGATGGAGCCGTCGCTTTCCGGCGCAATCAAACCGCTGGCCGGGATGCTCATCTCCGGGCTGACCTTGAGGCCAATCGCGTGGGAATGGGAAAAGGTATGGGACGGAATGAAAAATTGTAGCCGAAGGTCGTTGGTGTTCATGCCATTTAACTGATGCTGTACGCCATTATCCGACCCACCTAAATTCTGCACAAGGAAGCCCGCGTTTCCACCCAGATGGTTATTGGTAAACGAGACACGGCTTTGGCCGATTTCTCCCTCGGCAGGGGCCACCGGCTCGGATTCCGGCGGATAAAAACTGCGCGGCTGCACCAAGTGATAAAAATCGCTTGAAAGGACAAGCGCCCCTGGCTTGGTGTCCATGGCGTCCGATGGATTCACCGGATAATCCTTCACGTAAAGTTTATAGGTATGATCCGACGACTCCCGGTAGGCGTAGGCAAAACTCTGGTCGTTGTAATGTTCCGGCGTGCGGGAGATGGACTGATCCACACCACCCAGGTTCTGCATTTTTTGCAGGAAAATCTTTTCACTCCGCAAATCAAAATGCGCCCGTTTGGTCATCAGGACGTGTCCTTCTGCGGCAAAGGGATGATTCGTCCGCGCGTTCTGTCCCATGAGGAGATACCCCTCGTAAGGGCCAGAGCGAACGGGGCGAGGCTGGAAAAGACTCTTCGCGCTTTTGTCGGTTGAAGACTCCTCTCCAAAAATCGTGAAGTTGTCACTGCCATCCACTTGCATCTTCCAGAGGGCAAATCGGTTTACGGTATCTCAAGTGTCAAAAATCTGTACGAGACTGACCCTTCTTGCATCTTCCAGAGGGCAAATCGGTTTACGGTATCCTGATGCTCCCACTGGGTAAAGACGACGATCTTTTTCCCGTCGGGGCCGGCCATAGCCATCGGCTCGGTCTGATGCGAGTTATTCAAGCCAATTCGGAAGAGGTCGCCGGTTGTGGCATCCATTCGATAGATGATGGGTGTGGGATCGCGGTCATATTCATCGAGTAACGGGCCAGGCTTATAGTTGACGGGGAAATCCGTGTCCTCAACGGTCTTAGCCACCAGCAGAATTTCATGGTGCGTGCTTACATCATTGCCGATATAGGTGGGGTTCAGGAAGTTTACGTCGAACCCCTTGGAAATCTTGGTAAGGGTCTGCTCCACAATATCCAGCCGATAGATGGCCAGGCGTCGGTCGGGGTTGTCTTTCTCGTCGCGGCTCATGGAGATAAACAGGCTTTTCCCATTGGGGGCGACATCAAAGCTATGGATGCGAACCTTCTCCCTGTCTTTACAGTCTTGACCTAACGGCGGCCAGATTTGCCAGGTTTCGTATTTGCCATCCCCATTACGACGGCTGACCAGCAGTTTGTCTTCAAATCCGCCATTACTATAGCCTTTGGCAGGGGAGCGTAAATCGTTTCGTTCATCGAGATTGGCCCAGGCGATATAAAACAGATCAGGGTGTCGGCGAAGATCGAGGCCATGCAAAACGGCCTTTTGGGGTTCAAAGTTTTTACCGTCGGCGACGCCTGGAATAGTGCTGCATTGGGTAATGTCGGGGGTTCCTGTTCCTTCAATGACGGCATTATCAGGCGAAATACAACCGGACAGAAGGAAGGGTAGGGCAATAAATAATAGGCCAAGACGTCGGAGATAAGACATAATTTTAACTTAGCGTAATTATCGAATCTGAAAGGTAATCGAAAGATGGGCCAAAGTCAAGGAGGCTGATTTTGGCCGATTTTGGTTGGTTTGGGTCGCTCCACTTGATTGACATTCATCTTTTTAATTTTGTAAGCTGGCCCTGTTTTGGGTAAGTACTAGAAGGAATTTGTTCGGCGCCGACCTGTCTTGTCGAAGTAGAATAGAGAATACGCGTTGTCATTTTCGACGGGCGAAACAAAATAATGGAGGAAAATCATGCCACTTTATCTTGCTACCTTTTGTTGTTTCAAGGTCGCTTCTGCAATGTTTTTGTGGCGCAGAGATTCACGACAAGGCCTTGCCAGACGGGCGTCCAAGGCCTTCAGTACCGATACCCGCCTCCCGGAATCCGATCATACCTCAGTCGTAGCAACGTTTGATCTTGCGTAATCCGCTTTGCCCAAAATGAAAGGAAGCCGGCCCCCTGTTCCACGGGATATTATTTTTTTTGGCATTCTCATGATTCTCTCCGGAATGGGAGACCTCTTCATTATTATTGCCTATCCCCAATATAGCCTTCCTTTTTTTGGAACCAAACCTACGGGGTTGCCAGGCGTGCTTATTAAAGGTATCCATCCCTTGATTCATTTTGCATCGGGTTATGGCGCCATTTATGGTCGAAAATGGGCCTATCCTTTTTTTATGGCTTATTCGGTCTATGGCCTCATTAATGCCACCGTCAACCTGATGGTGTTCCCACCGCCGCATCGCATTCGAACCGTGTTTATCATTGGAACCCTGCTGGTCATGATGTACCTTTATCTTCGAAGGAGCCAATTTAAATACTAATGAACGATTTATTTCCTCTTTTTGAAGAAGAAGAGACATGGATTTTGCTATCCACTCATAGTACAATACAGCGCGTCATATTTACGGGATACCCTGTATCATGGGTATAAGTTAGGCTCACACTATATAGGGTGCATTCTTTCGTCCCATAGAAGGAGAAAAACTGATGAAACAAAAAAAACAAATCCTTCAGAACGCATTGAAGTTCGTTCGTACGTTTTGGATTTTTGGCCTCCTGTGGCTAGGACTTGCAGATCCAGTACAAGCAGCTCCGTTTTTGTATATTACGAACGCTGGTAGTAACACGGTCTCCGTCATTGACACAGAGACTAACACTAAGGTGGCTGTCATACCTGTAGAAGCCGGCCCTTATGGTATAGCAGTAAACCCCATCGGGACCGAGGTCTATGTCGTTAGTGGTTATGCCACCAGTACAGGTAGGGTCTCTGTGATTCGTAAGGCAAATAATACCGTTATGTATACCATATTTCCTATGGGAATAGAGTCTAATGGGGTAGCGGTGGATGGGGATGGAAGCTTCGTTTATGTGGCAAGCGAAAACGAGACTGAGCCTGGCACGGTTTCCATCATTGACACGCAAGTAGGTGATGTGGTTAAGGACTTGTCGGTAGGGGGCGATCCTACAGGTGTGGCGGTACATCCGAACGGGGGCCTTGTTTATGTTGCCAATAAAGATAGCCTTGACCCCAATATAGACGTTGTAACCGGCGCCGTTTCTGTAATCGAGCTATCTGTTGACGCGTTAGAGAATACTATCCATACTGTGATAGCCACCGTGCCAGTAGGGGTCGGCCCTTACGGTATAGCGGTACACCCGGTAGGAACCTTTGTTTATGTGGCCAACTTCGATGACGACAGTGTCTCTATAATCAATACCGCTAGCAATACCGTAATAGACACCGTACGAGTGGGAGATTCCCCCTCTGGTATCGCAGTTCATCCTATGGGAACCCATGTTTATGTTACCAATTCTGGTGATCATACCCTTTCCGTAATTGATACGGGAACACAGGGTGTGATTACTACCGTGCCGGTAGGGGCGGGTCCTTTCGGTGTAGCGGTACACCCGGACGGCACCTATGTCTATGTGGTCAATGAACGGAGCGATTCTATCTCCGTGATTGACACAGCAAACCATACCGTTATTAAAACCATAGCCGTGGGAACACAACCGATTGCCTTTGGTCATTTCATTGGCCCAAAATTAGAAGGCCCTTGTAATGGTATAGATGACGATTTAGACGAATTAATAGATGAGGACTATCTCAACACCGATCTGGATGCACAAGCCGATTGTATGGATGATGACGACGATAACGATGAGGTCTTGGATGCAGATGATAACTGCCCATTAACCCAAAACCCAAATCAAGAGGATGCTGACAATGATGGCATCGGCGACCATTGTGACAATTGTATACACCCTAATGCCGACCAGATGGATCAGGATAGCGATGGTACAGGGGATGTCTGCGACAACTGCATTACGGTCTATAATCCCGATCAGCTAGATAGTGATGGCGATAACGTAGGTGATTTGTGTTCCATTCCACCGGTTTCGGAACCCACTCCGAATAATCCGCCTTTGCCACCTCCATTGACGCCCAATTCAATGCCTACTCCGAATAATCTGCCTTTGCCCTCACCCCCGCCAAACCCCGTACCGCCGCCATCTCCATCCGTACCTAATCCAATACCTACTCCGAATAATCTGCCTTCGCCACCCATCTCCATGCCGGATCCCACTATTATCAATCCACCGGTATCCTCTACGCCGCCCACTCCATCTACCCCGCCCGTTTCGGAACCGGTCGCCACTAATCCACCACCACCATCCACTTTGGAACTCCCTCCGAGTCATCTGTCATCTCCACCAACGGGAATAAAGAATGATCCACCACGGGCCGTTGTGTTGGTTTTTCCATCTCATGGTGCAACCGATATGCTTGCTCCGGTTACTTTCAGATGGAAAGAGTCCATTGACCCGAATGGAGATGAAGTCTTCTATCAGTTCTGTCTTAGCCCTGATGACCAATTGAGCGCGCAGGAATGTGAACCAGTTAAGGTTGTGGCCTCACGGAGTAAAGAGAATCTTTACGCCAGTCTGGGTCTCTCTGGGGTTGGGTTGTTGTTTGGATTGATTTTGATGGGCAACAGCCATCGTTATCGCCGAATAGGAGTCGCCCTATTGATCCTGACAACGCTCGTAATTTCTTCCTGTGGACAGGAAGGAGCCGTTGTTATAAGCCGTGGAAAAGAGATTAGCGTTACTAAATCCGAATTGACTGCAAATACAACCTATTACTGGAAGGTCATTGCAAAAGACAGTCAAGGAGGAGCTACCCCAAGTGAAGTAAGAAACTTCAAAACGAAGTGAAGGCACTGCCCCTAGCTTTTGATTCTGGATTTCAAATCACCCTATCCCCTCCTTATCCAAGGAGGGGATGCCTCGCCTTGAAAGGCCTCCTGACCTTCCTTTGTACGTTATAATATAACTTGGGGTCCTTGATCCAATAATATCACTTCAACCCCCCAACGTATCATCAGAATGGGAAGGAATTTTGGCAATGAACCCATTTGCATTATCCGGCTTGCTCACGGGCGTTAGCTCCCTGGCAATGGGGCTGTTTGTCCTCTCAAAAGGGCCAACTAAAAGGTTAAACCGACTCTGGTTTGCCTTTACCGGCTCTGTTGCAGTTTGGGGTTTTGGCGCCCTGTGGATTGCGATGGAGCAAAATCCCACAAACGCCTTGTTGGCATGGAAACTGGCCTACGGATTAGGCGTTATCTGGATTCCAGTTCTGTTTTATCATTTTGTTCTTGTCTTTTGCGAAATAAAACCAGACCGCTTCTTACCTCTGCAGTATGCCATAGGGGTTGTTTTTACACTGTTGAACTTTTTTAGCCCCTGGTTTCATACCGGAATACGCTATGTTTTCTCTTCCTTTTACTACTCCATTCCGGGCCCGACCTTCTTCATCTATTTTATCTGGTGGGTTGGGTTGGTCTTCTATGCCCATTATCTGACCTACAAAGGTTATCGCAGCGCCGCAAGTGTTCGGCGTAATCAATTTAAATATATCCTTCTTGCCTTTGTCCTATCTTATGGCACCGGCTCCTTAGCCTATCTGCCTATTTTTGGGGTGGACGTCTATCCTTATGGCACTTTCGGCATCATGTGTTATCCGATTATCGTGACCTATGCCATTATCTCCTATCGCGCCATGGAAATCGAAACGGTTATTCATAAGACTGCCGCCTGGCTAACGGCCTCTTCTGCTATCGTGATACCCGTTGGAGGGGTGTTTTATGGCGGCCATCAATGGGTTGGGGGCCTTTCCCCCATGGCGCTTTCCCTTTTCGTAAGTGTTATGGGACTCCTGCTGATTCCCTATGCCAAATGGGTCTTGCCGCATATTGATCACTTTTTCGAACGACGCAAGCATGATCTGAAGGCCGTCTCCCAGGCGTTTATGCGTGAGATTTCAACTCTGAAAACCCCGGACGATCTGATCATGGCCTTTCAGTCCACCATTGCAACCGTGCTTTATCCTGAAAGGGCTTCTCTGATTCTTTTCGATATTGACTCGGAGGAGATCAAACCCGTTCAGTTTTTTGCACTTGATCCGGGACGGTTTATCCCATCACATGACCCCTTTTTGAAGTGGATGGAATACAACGATAGGGTCGTGGAGCAGGAAAGGATTGCCTTGGGCCCCCAGTATGATCCAATTAAAGAGGCGGCAAATGCATATCTTTTGGCAACAGAGGCCAAAGTGGTTGTTCCTTTGGTTCACGATAAAAGACTATTCGGGGTCATTAATCTCGGCCCCAAAAAGAATCTTCAATTGTATACACAGGATGAGATCGACTTTCTTACCAATCTTAAAATTGAGGGAGCGATTGCCCTAAGCAACGCGCTGCTTTATGCCGATGTTCGGGATCTATCCGAATCGTTACGCCAATGGGCGAATGAGTTGGAGGCCCGCGTAGAAGAACGAACCCATCAACTGGAAGAATCGTACGAGAAACTAAAGGAACTGGATCGGCTGAAGACCCGTTTCTTCGCGAATATCAGCCATGAATTTCGGACGCCCATTACGTTGCTCATGGGGCCAACCGAGATGATGCTGCGTCGAGAGCTGGGCGCGATTACGGATAGTCAGGAGAAATACCTCAATATTATTCACGCCCATGCCACCCGGCTTTTAAGACTGATTAACACCCTTTTAAATCTATCCAAGGTAGATGCGGGTGAGGCCAAGCCCTTATTGCAAAGAGGAAATTTTGTGCGGTTTTTGGAGCAAATGGTTCATTCAATTATTCCGATTATCGAACAAAAATCGGTTCAGCTTAGTTTTGAGGGAGACGAAACGATTCCGGAGTTTCTCTATGATCCGGAAAAAATGGAGGAGGTGCTCTTAAACCTGCTGTCCAATGCCTTGAAGTTTACCGAAAAGGGCGCAATCCGCGTCTCGTGTCAAAGGCAATGGAATAATGTGCTGGTGAAGGTTTCGGATACCGGCGTCGGGATCCCCAAAGCGGCGATTCCCAAGCTTTTCGATCGTTTTTTTCAAGTGGATACGGCGGCATCCCGTGTCGGCGCGGGTACGGGTATTGGATTATCGTTGGTTAAGGAATGGGTGGAACTTCATAAAGGTCGGGTTTGGGTGGAATCGGAAGAAGGCCGGGGATCAACCTTCCTGTTTACGATCCCGATTTTAATTGAAGGGGATACGCCAGGCGCGATTGAGGGTCCTAAGGTTACCCCTTTGGCCACCTCTTTTTCTCTCTTACAGGCCCAGGTGGGGCTGACGCGTGCCCAAGCAACAGACCCATTTGAAAAGGCTCCGGTTTACGAGGGGGCCGATACGGTTCTTCTGGTGGATGATAGCCCCGACATGCTTTATTTTATGTCGGATCAATTAAGAAACGATTATAATCTGCTGCTGGCCCGCGATGGAGCGGAAGGCATTCGTGTGGCGCGCGCAGAGCGCCCCGATCTGATTATTTCAGATGTCATGATGCCGGTGAAAGACGGGTATCAACTCTGTCGTGAGCTGAAGGCCGACCCCGAGACGGCCGCGATTCCGATTATTTTTCTGACGGCCAAGGGAAGTATCTCGGATAAAATCGAGGGGTTAGGGCAGGGCGCGGATGATTATCTGACCAAGCCGTTTAATAAGGAGGAGTTGCGTGCGCGGGTTGCCTCTCTTCTCCATAAAAGAAGACTTCAGAAAGAGATGGCGGAGAAGAACGGGCAATTGACCGA
>SBBA01000027.1 GCA_005239925.1 Candidatus Troglogloeales bacterium
GAGGGGATTGCAGAGACCATTTTAGAAGATGGCAGCCTCCTTTTACGATTAGGCGACGGAACCAAGCGGAAGGTTCTATTGGGGGATGTAACGCATTTACGCACCCTGACGCCGCTTAAGCGAAGGGGGGTTGGGGCATGGACAAAGGGAAAGTGACCAATGTTGTTAGCCATAGACATCGGAAATAGCCATATTGTTTTTGGCATCTTTGAAAAAGAAAAGTTGGTCGGCGAGTTTCGCGCGGCAACCCAATTACATAAAACATCGGACGAGTATGGGGTTTTACTAAAAAGCCTCCTCCTGGACAAAAATGTGACCCCCACCCAGATCAGCGGGGCGATTATCGCATCGGTTGTTCCAGCCTTAACAGAGGTTTTTGAAGCACTCATCCAGATTTGTTTTACCGTAACCCCCATTATAGTCACCCATCAGCTTCAAACCGGTATTGCCATCCGATATGATCGCCCTGAACAAGTCGGGGCCGACCGGATTGTCAATGCCGCCGCGGCCTTCCATCTTTTCGGTAGCAAAGGACAGCCTTTAATTATTGTTGATTTTGGAACGGCCACCACGTTTGATGTCGTTTCGGATCAGGGTGATTATTTGGGGGGGGCCATTGCGCCTGGCCTGGTTGTTTCAGCGGAGGCATTATCCTCCCGTACGGCAAAACTGCCACGGGTGGAACTGATTGCCCCTAAAAACGTGATTGGAAGAGAAACCTCCGAAAGTATTCGGTCGGGCCTTGTCTTTGGGCATGTCGGTTTAGTCAATGAAATCATCAGTCGCGCTGCCTTAGAACTCAATAAAACGCCCTATGTCGTAGCTACCGGTGGGTTATCCGGCTTAATTGCCCCTTTATGTAAGGTTATTTCTATTGTACGTCCCACCTTGACTTTAGAGGGTTTGATGATTATCTACCACAAGGGTCGGTCTAGCTAGGGAGAAGAATGGAACAGGAAGAAAATCGCCAGCAGGAGGACGAGGTTTTCTCTCTTGATGAAAATGAGGATGTTTCACTGAAGCGGGTGGTGGAAGAGGTGGAGGATGGCGTTAATCCGCCTTCTTCTGATGAGATCAAGCCGGAGCCGCTGCAGGACACACTCCTAAAAAAAATAGAAGAAGCGGAAAATAAATATCTTTATCTACGGGCCGACTTTGAAAATTACAAAAAAAGGACACAAAAAGAACAACTCGAACTAACCAAGTTTGCAAATGAACGCCTGTTAAAAGACATGCTGGTGGTCTTAGATGACCTTGAACGGGCCCTTCTCTACTCACAAGATATGGAAAACTTGGGGAAAATTTCGGAAGGAGTCGCGCTGACAGTAAAGCAGTTTTTGTCCTGTTTGATGCGATACGGCGTCACGCCGATTCACTGTTTGGGTCAGCCGTTTAATCCGACTTATCATCAGTCTGTCGGGTATGTCGAACGGGTTGACGGTGAGGATGGCCAGGTTGCGGAAGAGGTGCAACGTGGCTACCTTATCCATGATCGGGTGCTTCGTGCCTCCCTGGTACGTGTTTTAAAGAAAAAACAGGGGGTTGAAGAGGACCGATTCGACTTTGGCAGTATCGGCGTTAATATAGACAGAACAATGTAAGGGCAACCCTTTGTGGTTGTCCATAAATATGGAACAAAATTAAGAATAAGGGGCAGGCCGATGTGCTTGTCTCGTCTATGAGGAGGAAAAGATGGGAAAAGTAATGGGGATCGATTTAGGAACGACCAATTCGTGCATGGCGGTGGTTTCCGGAGGGGATGCGGAAGTAATTGCTAACTCGGAGGGAGGACGCACAACCCCTTCGGTCGTTGCAATTACAGATAAGGGAGAACGGCTGGTCGGTCAAATTGCCAAGAGGCAGTCTATTACAAATCCAACCAACACGATTTATTCGGTCAAACGGTTGATGGGTCGGAAGTTCGATTCGGAAGGGGTTCGTGAGGCAAAAAAGCGGCTTCCTTACAAGGTCATTGAGGCCCCCAATAAAGATGCCCATGTTGAAATTCAGGGTAAAAATTCAAGCCCGCCGGAAATCTCGGCCATGATTCTGGAAAAGCTGCGACGCGACATGGAAAACTTTCTGGGCGAAAAGGTGACGGAGGCCGTTATCACGGTGCCTGCTTATTTCGACGATAGTCAGCGACAGGCCACCAAGGATGCCGGTGCGATTGCCGGCCTAAACGTGCTGCGTATTATCAACGAACCAACCGCTGCCGCTTTGGCCTACGGTCTGGATAAGAAAAAAGATCAGAAGATTGCCGTTTACGACCTAGGTGGCGGCACGTTTGATATCTCCATTCTGGAGATTGGAGACGGGGTCTTTGAGGTTAAATCCACCAACGGAGACACCTATCTGGGGGGAGACGATTTTGATCTTGCGGTACTCGATTGGCTGGTGGATGAGTTTAAGAAGGAAAACGGAATTGATCTTAAAAAAGACAATATGGCTTTACAGCGGCTTCGCGAGGCGGCGGAGAAGGCCAAGATCGAGCTTTCCTCCTCTCAGGAAACGGAGATTAATCTCCCCTTTATTACAGCGGATGCCACCGGTCCTAAGCATATGGTTGTGAAATTAAGCCGGGCAAAATTTGAGCAACTGGTGGACAACCTAGTGGAACGTACGATTGTACCCTGCGAGAAGGCCCTTCAAGATGCTGGCGTTACCGCAGCCGATATCAACGAGGTGGTTTTGGTCGGTGGAATGACCCGTATGCCCAAGGTGCAGCAGGTTGTTCGGGACTTTTTTAAAAAGGAGCCGCATAAAGGGGTCAACCCGGATGAAGTGGTCGCGGTGGGCGCGGCCATTCAGGGCGCGGTATTAAAAGGAGACGTGAAAGATGTTCTGTTGCTGGATGTGACGCCGCTTTCACTCGGCATTGAAACCTTAGGGGGTGTTTTTACCCGTATTATTGACCGCAACACAACGATCCCCACGCGAAAGAGCCAGGTGTTTTCGACTGCGTCGGATAACCAGACGGCGGTGACGATTCGTGTCTTTCAGGGGGAAAGAGAGATTGCCAACAGCAATAAACTGTTAGGCCAGTTCGATCTGGTCGGCATTCCACCCGCGCCACGGGGTATCCCCCAAATTGAGGTATCGTTTGATATTGATGCCAATGGTATTGTTCATGTGTCGGCAAAAGACATGGCAACACAGAAGGAACAGTCGGTAAAGATTACTGCTTCTTCTGGCTTATCCAAGGACGAGATTGATCGCTTAATCAAGGAGGCCCAGTCTCATGCCGCGGAAGATAAGGAAAAGAAATCCTTGGTGGAGGCCCGCAACGAGGCGGACAATCTCATTTACAATATGGAAAAAACGATCAAGGAATACACCGATACCGATCCAACGGAGAAGGCGTCTATCGAAGAAAAGATTAGTGAATGCAAAAAGGCCCTGGAGAAAAACGATCTGAAAGAGATTCGGTCTGCGATTGATGCCCTTTCCAAGGCATCGCACAAGCTGGCTGAGGCGATGTACAAGAAGGCCTCTCAAAAAGAAGGACAGCCCGGTGCTGAGGCCGCTCAAGGGGGGGGCGCATCGGGAGCCACCTCGAATGCTAAAACAGACGAAAATATTGTAGACGCGGAATTTGAAGAGGCCGATAAAGGGAAGTAAGTGATCTCGCAGGGGGTGGTGTAAAGGGAATCTCTGGCCTTTAGACTCTTTGTGGGTGACATCACCGTTTTTTGTGTAGATCATTTTGTGTAACGACATCGGGGCCTAGACCGACCAACGGGAGGGCTCCGTTCGCTTCCGCCCGTCGGCGGATCAAGGTAAAACAGATATGGCAACAAAAGAGTATTACGATACATTAGGGGTTGAACGTACCGCCTCTGATGACGAGATTAAAAAGGCGTATCGAAAACTTGCCTTACAGTATCACCCGGACAAAAATCCAAACAATAGGGCCGCAGAAGAGAAGTTTAAGGAGATTAACGAGGCCTATAGCGTCCTAAATGATCCCGACAAGCGTAAGAAATACGATCTTTTTGGTCATGCCGGAGTGGATGGCAACAACGGCTTTTCTGGGGGCGCCGGCTTTTCAGATGTTTTTAGCGGTATTTTCGAAGAGTTTTTTGGCGCCCCCGGCGGTGGACAAGGGCGACGAAAACGGCCCCAGCAGGGGAACGATCTTCGATATGATCTCACCATTGCCTTTGAAGATGCCCTGATTGGAAAAGAAGTTGAGATTCACCTCAAAAAGCATGAGGCCTGCCAAAAATGTGATGGCACCGGTGCAAAGGGAGGAAGTACGGCGGGGCTGAAAACTTGCACAACCTGTGGCGGCAGTGGCCAGGTTCGGTTTAATCAAGGTCTTTTTGCCGTGAGCCGCACCTGCCAGACCTGTCGGGGTGAGGGAAACATTATTAAAGAGATTTGTCATGAATGCCGTGGGGAACGGTACAGGCTGCGTGATAAGTCCATTCGGGTGACCGTGCCTGCCGGTGTGGATAATGGGATGCGCCTTCGGGTTAGCGGGGAAGGAGAGCCAGGGATTTATGGAGGGCCTCCCGGCGACCTCTATGTTATTGTTACGGTTCTGGAGCACCCGCATCTTATCAGAGAAGGGAACGATATTATTTGTGAGATTCCAATCTCTTTTACAAAAGCGATCTTGGGCGGCACGGTTTCTGCGCCCACCATTAAGGGAGATACCGCCATCAAGATTTTACCTGGAACACAAAATGGCAAGATCTATCGCCTGAAGGGATTAGGGTTCCCCAATCTGCTCAAGGGCCACGCAATTGGGAATCAACTGGTGAAAATTCGAATAGAGATTCCAACAAAATTAACGCCGGAGCAAAAATCTCTTCTGGAAGAATACGATCGCATCTCCGAAGGGTTGCCGGTCTCCGAGTCGTCCGATCCTAACCCCTTTTTCAAAAAAGTCAAAAACCTCTTCGAGTAGGCCCCAACGGGGGCTAGAGAAAAACTACCGGACACCTTTACCCTCCCTAAATCCCCCTTCTTTAGTCTGTCACCCCTTGGCGGCCCACCAGTTGGGGCCCACACCCACATCCACCTTCAGCGGAACAGAAAGGGAAATGGCCCCCTCCATGAACGACGCCACCTTCTGTCGCATGACGGCCATCTCACCCTCGGGCACTTCAAAGAGAAGTTCATCGTGCACCTGAAGAATCATCCGGCTTTTTAGATTGGCCTCGCGCATCCATTGCGCAATTTCGATCATCGCCACTTTGATGATGTCCGCCGCCGAGCCTTGAATGATGGTGTTCACCGCCAGTCGCTCCCCCGCATCCCGTAGGTTTTTATTGGAGATGGCCAGTTCTGGAATCGCACGCCTTCGTCCTAAAATAGTTTGTACATACCCTCTTTGGCTGGCCTCCGCAATGGTCTGGCTAATAAACTCCTTCACACCCTGAAAATGAGAAAAATACAAATCGATATACCGTTTGGCCTCCGATTGCAAGATGCCCAGATTAGACGCCAGGCCAAACGGGCGGATACCATAAACAATCCCAAAATTCACCGTCTTACCCACCCGCCGCATATCCTTTGTAATCGCCTCCTTGGGAAGGCCAAAAATCTCCATGGCCGTTTGTAGATGAATATCATCCCCACGACAAAAGGCGTCAACCAATGCCGCATCCTTCGAAAGATGAGCCAGAATCCGAAGTTCAATCTGGTTATAATCGGCGCAAAGGAGCAGACACCCCTCTTCGGCAATAAACGCCTCGCGAATCCGCTGCCCCCACTCCCCTCGAATCGGAATGTTTTGTAGATTCGGATCGGAGGATGAAAGGCGGCCGGTAGCCGTCACAGCCTGGTTGAGTTTGGTGTGAACACGATGGTCTCCCTTGGAAACCAGTTGCGGCAAGGCATCGACATAGGTTGATTTTAATTTCATCTCCTGCCGTTGTACCAAGATCTCTGCGGGCAGTTCATGCCGATGGGCCAGTTGGGTCAACACGTCTTCATCGGTTGAAAACCCGGTCTTTGTCTTTCGCAAAGGGGAAAGGCCCAGCACATCAAAGAGGATATGCGCCAATTGCTTGGGCGAGTTGATATTAAATTCCTGTCCGGCAAGGGCATAAATCCCTGCCGTCCGCTGCGTGAGTGTTTGATCCAGGTCTTTTGAGATTTGTGTCAGGAGCGCAAGATCGAGCTTCACGCCAATCTGCTCCATCTCAGCCAGAACGGTAATCAGCGGAAGTTCCACATCGGTATACAGGGAAAGCAGCGACTGCTCACCCAGACGGGCGCCAAGAGGTTCCACAAGCTGCATCAGCGCAGAGGCCCCCTGACACAAGACCGCGGGCGACGCTTCGGCCGCTGTCGTATTAGAACCGATCTGTAGTTGCAAATAGGTCAGCGCGACGGTTGCCAGAGAATGATCACGACGGGTTGGGTCAAGAAGGTATGCCGCGATAAATGTATCAAAGATCGGCATGGCAAGCGTCACCCCTGCCTTCCTGCAGACCATCTGAAGTTGTTTGATGTCGTGGCCAATTTTAAGAACAGGCGATTCTAAAATCGCCTTAACGGATGCGGGAATCTCGTCAAGATCAACCAAAAGACAAAACGGGGTATTGTCTTCAAGGGCAAGACACATCGCCAATCGTTGCGTCTCTCCGCTGGTAACAAGATCAAGAGCAACCGACCCACTCATGGTGTTTTGAATGGGTAACATCCGCAGGGAAAGCGCTGATCGTTCTATAATCGGATATGATACAGGCGCATTGGCTGTAGGGGCACGTTGCAACGTGCCCCTACGCGAAATATCAGGCTCCGAACTTGTAGTGTCCGACTCAGTCGAGAACTCTTTTAAGAGAGACAAAAACTCCAACTCCTGCAAAAGGGGAATCAATTGGGCAGTATCAGGGGCGCGTACGCAAAACAGATCAGGATTAAAATCAATGGCACAATCGGTGCGCACCGTGGCCAATTCCCGACTCAGTCGCGCCATGTCCTGTCCCGTTCGCAGGGCCTCCTGCAGGGCAGGCCTCTTTACGGCAGCAAGGTTTCCCAGTAATGCCTCGATGGTTCCAAATTGCGCGATCAGTTGCATGGCTGTCTTCTGGCCAATACCATGAACACCGGGGATATTATCCACGGCATCTCCCATCAGCCCCATGATCTCGATGAGTTGGGAAGGGGGAACGCCAAACTTGGCCTGTATTTCCGCTTCGGTAAAGACTTTTTCCTTGAGTGTATCGTAGACACGAACATTTGGAGAGATCAATTGAAACAGGTCCTTGTCCCCGCTCACAATGGTTATCATAAGTCCTGCGGCCTCACCTTTTTTGGCAAGTGTGCCGATAATGTCGTCCGCCTCAATCCCTTGCTGCGTCATGGAGAAAATGCCCAACGCGGAAATCGCTCGGTGAATAAAGGGAATTTGTACGGAAAGATCGTCAGGCATGGAAGGCCGATGGGCCTTATATTCGGGATAGGCCTCGTGCCGAAAAGTAGGCCCCTTTGCATCAAAGGCTATCATCAGGTAATCTGGTTTTTTGTCTTTGATTATCTTTAGTGCCATTTGAATAAATCCATACACGGCGTTAGTCGGCATGCCTTGGGATGTCGAGAGATTGCGGATCGCGTAGTAGGCCCGATAGATCAGAGAGCTGCCATCGATGATGTAGAATGTTTTTTGTGTCATAACCGGGAGATCATGCCTTGTGGATGGGTGGATGTCAATTGTTATCCCCCTCTTTACCAAAGAGGGGTTAGGGGAGTTTTCTTATTGAACCCGGATTACGCGATAGAAAGCAAGGAATGTGGAAACACCGTTGTGGTGTCATAATAAGGGAGAAAAAGGGTGCACACCCAACGGGCAGGAAGGACTCCTCTGGCCAAAACGGCGCTTAAAATATTTTCGTCACATTTCGCAGCGTCTATCGCATAATCCGGGTTTACCCCCCCCCTTAACCCCTCTTTAGCAAAGGGGGAAACCAGGGAGAACATAGGTTGAAACTAAAACTTCGGGTGGGCAAGTAGTCCCCGCTGTTTCGCTGTTTTGTTTTATCGTTCGTATGATGTTATACTTGAATCAGAATGAATCATCTATGCATCGGAGGAGGCTATGAAAACAATTACATTGCGGGATTTTCCTCCTGAGGTGGCCCGCGAAATTGAAACGCGCGCCAAACGGCAGAGTACCAGTATGAATCGGACTGTCATGGGGCTCTTGCGAGAGGCTGTCGGTTTGACGGATTCGCCTCGTGGGAAACTATATCATGATATGGATACACTCATCGGCCGCTGGTCAAAAGCGGAGGCCGATGCCTTTGATAAGTTCCTGAAGTCAGAACGCCCTATTGACCCAAAGATGTGGAAATGAGGCGTGTTCTGTTCGATACCTCGGCCTATTCCCTGGCGTTGCGAGGAAATGATGCGGCCAGGGCCGTCGTGCAAACAGCCGATCAGATATATCTTAATCCCATTGTCTTAGGGGAACTTAGGGCAGGCTTTCTTAGGGGGAGGCATGCCGATAAGAATGAAGGCGAGCTTCAGGAGTTTCTGTCTTCTTCGCGTGTCAGGGTCTTCGCCATAGATGAAGAAACATCCCGGCGCTATACGCTGTTAAAATGCCATCTTAAGCGGCAGGGAACTCCAGTGGCTGCCAATGACCTTTGGATTGCCTCGACAGCACTTCAGTATGGATTGGAGTTGATCACAGCCGATTCTGATTTTGAAAGAATTTCCGGCCTTCTGGTCACGCTTTTATAAACGGTGACAAAAATAGAGGCCCCGCAAAAGAAATAAGCGTTAAGGGATTGATTTCCTGATATAACCTTTGCTACTGTGCCGCTCGGCGCGGTAGATTATTAAGGGCACCTCTAAAAACCTACTGCGCGACCCAATTGCCGCGTTGCGCGGTGCTCGGAATCCTCATGTATATTGCATTGCATACATTGCGGTTCCTGTGCTCCGTGCGCCTTGCACTTGGGCCGCTCGCTACGGTTTTTAGAGGTGCCCTTAAGATCGCGCTTCTCGTTAAGAGGAAATCGTATGATGAAGCCCCGACTGGCTGTTATAGGATTGATCTGTTTTCTCTTTTCTTGTGCTGAAGTTGCTAATATCCAGGAAGTGATCGAAGGCAAGATAGATGCCGCAGAAGACACGATCAATGAGGAAAGCGGCACCAGTATACCCTCTCCGAATGTTTCATCCCCATCCCCTCCCCCCGTCAACATCCTTCTGGACACCGAAGATGTCTTTCCTGTAACGGGAACTACCTATTACGTGGCTACAAATGGAACTGACTCCAACCCAGGAACAGAAGTGAGTCCATGGGCGACGTTACAACACGCGGCAGGACAGGTTAGTCAAGGCGATTTGGTCCTTGTCCAAAATGGAACCTATGCGGGGTTTGATATACGGAAGAAGTACGGTGCCAAGACCCAACCCATTGTATTTAAGGCCAAAGGGAAAGAGGTGTTCGTTCACCCCATAAAGAACGGGAACCGTAAAGACAATATCAATGTGGAAAACAGCGACTATATTGTCATTGATGGATTTATCGTCAATCAATACGACCCTGAAAAGAAAGGTAATGGTATTCGGGTGGCCGTGGCCAAGGGGATTATTATCATCAACAATAGGGTTGGCCCGTGCGGAAGACATTGTATATTCACCGCTTACGCACCGGGGGTAAAAATACGAAACAATAAGGCCTTTGAGGCACAAGTGCGGCATGGCATTTCTGTCTCTAATAGTGATACGCCGGATGACAAGCCGATTATTCGAAAGAATGAGGTTTATGGAAATTATTTAAGTGGTATCCAGATTAATGGCGATTGTAATGCAGGTGGAGACGGGATGATTTCCGGCGCGCTTATTGAAGGCAACATCGTGAGAGATAATTATTCCAAGGGGATCAGTCTGATTTCAGTGGAAGACACCAAGGCGCAAAATAATCTGATCTACGGCAACCGGATGAGAGACGGCGCGGCGGGAATCCATCTTGCCGATGAGGTCGGTTGCGGTAAACCAAGCCGTCGAAACCTTGTGGTCAATAATACGATCGTCGAGCCAAGAATGGCGGGTATTCGAATGACAGACGGCGCGGTTGATAATATTATTTTCAATAATGTGGTCTATACGGGGAAACCGAATACCCCGCCCATTGCAGATGAGGTTGGGCAAAACGATATTAACACCAACCTCACCTTTATCTCTATGATGGAAAATTACTTTATTGATCCCGTGGCCCATAATTACCGACTGATTACGAACAGTCAGGGCATTGATTCCGGAAAGGTGATCTATCAATCTTTCGCCGCCCCGGCGACTGATATTGAGGGTACCGCAAGGCCACAGGGCCGTGGGATGGACCCAGGCGCTTATGAATCTACGCCATAAGGGTTAAGATACAGATGGAAACGGTTCAATCTCTTGGGGGCATCTCTAAAAATCTACTGCTGTCCCGTTCACTCGAAAGAGGGACTCTTGACGAAATTATAAATATATCTATAATATGCCTTCTCTATCTCCTCATCCTTATACCTGTTCATCACGGACAGGGAGGGTTAAAAAAGAAAGGCTTATATGAATCATCCAGTTCGGTTGACATTCAACGGCAAGGAAATTGAAGTCGAAAAAGGAACCCTCCTTATTGAAGCGGCCAAAGTGGCTGGGGCGGAACTGCCCCACTTCTGCTATCACCCCAAACTGAAATACGATGCCAACTGCCGGATGTGTATCGTTGAAATCGAAAAAATGCCCAAGCTGCAAACCTCGTGCAGCACCGTTGTCGCCGAAGGGATGGTCGTCCGTTCAAATACCGATCGCGTCAAAGAGGCGCAAAACGGCGTCATGGCCTTTCTTTTGGGAAATCATCCGTTGGATTGCCCGGAGTGCGACCAAGGCGGGGAATGTCAGCTTCAGGACTTTGCACATCGCTATTCGCCGACGGTGGGGAGCTTTGGTGAGACCAAACGGGTTTTTGAGAAGGAATATTTCGGCCCCCTCATCGAAAAAGAAATGAACCGATGCGTCTCCTGTCTGCGCTGCGTTCGTTATTGCGACGAGGTGATCGGCGCAAACGCCCTAGGCTCGATGGATCGCGGCTCGGTGACCGAGATCGGCGGCTTTGCCCATCACCCGTTGGATTGCGAATTTTGTGGCGGCTGTATTCAGATCTGCCCCGTCGGTGCCTTAACCAGCCGGGCCTCCATGTACGATTATCGCCCCTGGCAGGTTAAAAAGACGGACACAATCTGCACCTACTGCGGCGATGGCTGTCTCATGACGATGGAAACGATTGATGACAAGGTCATTCGAACCAGTTCCAAGCTGGGCGTGGGCCGCAACGAAGGCGACCTTTGCGCCAAGGGCTTTTTTGGATACGGATTTATTAATCATCAGGAGCGATTGACCCGGCCCATCATTATCCAAAATGGGAAAATGCAACAGGTGACCTGGGAATGGGCGATCAAAAAAGCCGCGAGCGATTTCATGGCCATTAAGGAAAAGTATGGCCCTGAGGCCATTGGCGGGATCATCGGGGCCCACAGCACCAATGAAGAGACCTACCTGTTTTACAAACTGATGCGCGATATCATTGGCACCCCGCATGTAGACTCTGCCGCCCGTTATGGCGATGTCAATGCCCATCAGGCGCTCAACGCCGCATTCAGCACCACCTGTCTGATGCGTTACGAGGATATTGTGGGCGCCGATTTGATCCTGTCTTTTGCCGGGGATATGACGGAAACGAACCCGATCTGTGCCATTAAAGTGAAAGAGGCGGTTCGGAAGAATAAGGCCAAACTGATTGCCATTGATGCGTTTAACACCCAACGAGACACCTACAAAAGTCATCTGCCGCATATCGCGAGTTTGCATCTACAGATTAAGATGGGGACGGAAGGGGTCGTCATTCTCGGCTTGATCAAAATCCTCGCTAGTCAGGCTACTCCCAGCCCCGTTCTTTCTGCTGACTATATTCAACGGATGAAACAGGCTACCGAATCCATTTCATTCGAGATGATTGAAGCAATCAGCGGCATCAGCAAGGCTACCCTGGGAGAGGTTGCAAAACGGTATGCCGGTGCCAGTAAAGCAGTATTGATTGTAGGTAGCGCGATTACCCGCAATAGCAACGGTTATCAGAATATGCTGAATATCGCCGATCTGGCCCTTTTGGCGGGGCAGGTTGCAAAAGAAGGGGCCGGTATCCTTGCCCTGACCGATTGCCCCAACGGGGGTGGCGACCCCAGCGGGGGCAGCGAGCGGCCTGCTCCCGTTGGTCGCGAAAATGCAGGTGTCGTTACCCGTGGTAAGACACTTGTGGAGATCATTGACGCGGTGGAGCGCGGGGAAATCAAGGCGTTATACATTGTTGGCGATAATCCCGTTCGGTCGCTTCCTCAAAAGCGGGTGGAGGCGGCATTTAAAAAGCTCGATCTTTTAATCTGTCAGGAGCTTTTTATGACCGAGACGGCAGCCGCTGCGGACATTGTTCTTCCCGCGGCCTCTTTTGCCGAAAAAGAGGGTCACTACACTAGCCAGGAGGGAGAGGCCCAAAAGGTGCGGAAGGCGATTGATCCCATTGGTACTTCAAAGCCGGACTGGGCGGTCTTCTCGTTGATTGCCGAGAAGATGAACGCACCATTTGGCTTTAAAAGCGTGAATGACATATGGAAGGAGCGGGTTCTCTCCCTGCCGCCCGCCCCTACGTTAGAGGAAATGGTTTCTCATATTGACGCTTTCTGTGCTGCCCCACGCCAATTTATCTTGCCATTCGCCGCCTCTTCCAATGGCATAAAGGACCTGTTTCATCTTCAAGTGGGAAAGACTTTGTCTCATGCTGGAAAGATGTCCACCTATGCCGATGGCTTAAATCTGATTACCCCAAACCAATCTATTTTGATTCACCCGGATGATGCCGAACGGCTGGGGATTGTGGCAGGAGAGACAATTGAAATTTCTTTTCCCAATGGCGACACAGGCAGCATCCAGATGCCTATTGCATTAAGTAATCGATTAGCCCTGGGAACGCTCTTTGTTCCTGAGCATTGTTCAATGGAAATCAAACGCGGATTGCCGTTTGAGACGGACCCTGTCACCCATGTGCCGTATGGCAATTATGGTCAGGTGAGACTCTCCAAGGTGGCCGTCGCCGTTTAATCCGCCGACAGGCGGAGGCGAGTGGCATCGGCCACGGCGGATAAGCGTTGGTACGCCGACTGCGGTTGCTGTGGGCCTATGAATGACGAATTAAGAATTATGAATTAAGAATTAAGAATAAAACCTTTAAAACCTTAATTCTTGATTCTCCATTCTTGATTCAGAATCACTACTGTCCCAACGTTGAATCAGCAATCCTTTCAACATCCCTATGAATATTGGGTTTTATCCAAAAAAGTTATTTTTCGATTTGAAATTATTTTTTCCGATTGACCATACTTTCGCACCCAAGCGAAAGGGGGTA
>SBBA01000095.1 GCA_005239925.1 Candidatus Troglogloeales bacterium
CCCGTCAGTTTGGTTTGTTCAACAAAGGGGGTGGCCTCAGCCTCCGGAGATGAAAATACAAGGATTATTTTCAATAGTACCAAGGCCGCTAAAATTATACCTCTTCCGACTTTCCGAATCGTCATCCAATTTTTCATGAGTGTTCCCTCCTTATTGTAATAATGTCGGTCCTATTGAGCTATACCGCTAAAGATAAAGCGATTTATCCTGCCATCTTGTGCATAAGCCCGATGAAAGACAATCCCACAAATGGGGGGTAAATGCTAAGTCTGTCTGGGTTTTGATACGAGAGTCGCTGTAATAGTAAAGTAGCTCAAAATGAATGTCAAACCCTTCATCAGTAAATTCACGCTTGATAAATTGATGTATCGGAGCAATCTTATTCTATGTTATAAAGGGGCCTTATGAGAAGAACGCTGAAGGAACTGTCGAAATGTCGATTGGACATTATTGTTATCGGAGGGGGCATTATAGGGGCCGGTATCGCACGAGAGGCGCGCTTACGAGGCCTCTCGGTGGCCCTTTTTGAAAAGGAGGATTTTGCCAGTGGCACCTCCGGTAGAACCTCCTCTCTGATTCATGGCGGGATTCGCTATCTGGAACAAGGGGCGTTTCGACTGGTCTATGAGGCGGTTCAGGAACGATTCATCCTCTCACGTCTGGCCCCCCATCTGGTTAGGCCGCTGCCGTTTCTCTTTCCGATCTATCAGGGAGGCGGAAGAGAGGTCTTCACCGTACGGGTTGGAATGATCCTGTACAATCTCCTGGCCGGCTCGCAGTCCATTGGACAATATATGTTTCTCTCTCCGGAGCGGGTTCGGCAATTGGAACCCACGCTTTCTCAAAACGGATTGTTGGGCGCGGCGCGATTTATGGACTGCCAGATGGATGATACCCGCCTTTGTCTCGCTACGCTACTGTCCGCAGAGGCACGCGGCGCGGAAATCTTTAACTACACCCCGGTTATCAGCCTGATACAAAAGGATAAAAAGATTGGCGGCGTCAGGGTCAAAGAGGCCCATACAGGAAATGAATACGAAATGAGCGCGTCTGTTGTTATCAATGCCACGGGCGCCTGGCCGCCCCCCGGCAGGGAGGAGCGGCCTGCCGAGCCCGCTGGTCGGAATACGAACTACAGGCCTAGTGAAAACATGGATGTTGTCACCCCCACAGGGGAAGAGAAAGGTGATTCTATTACACCCACAAACGATATTACGTCTAAAGACGTGGTTACGCCTACCCCGACCAACGGGAGGGGTCTGCTCGCTGCCCCCGTTGGAGCGGGGGTGAGGCCTACAAAGGGGGTGCATATTGTCGTGCCGAGAATGACCGAGCGTCATGCCGTCGTGTTGGAAAGCCCGGGTTCAAAGCGAATCTTTTTTGTCATGCCCTGGAAAGAACAGACCTTAATTGGAACAACCGATACCGATTACCATGGCGACCCGGATCATGTGGTTGCCAATCAGGAAGAAATCGAATCCCTTCTGAAAGAAACCACACCCTTTTTCCCAACAATTGCCAACGAAAAGGTGGTGGCCAGTTTTGCGGGGCTACGGCCCTTGGTCAATGAAAACAAGAAAAATCCGTGGGATGTGTCACGCAAAGAGAAGATTGAGTGGACGCCCGATGGCATGCTGATGATCCTGGGTGGAAAGTATACCCTGTTTCGCAAGATTGCCATTAAGGTCATCCAGGCCGTCATGAAAAGACATCCCAAGATGCGTACCCTACGAAGACCCCATCCGGAGCCGCCCATCCATGGTGGGGAGATGAATACCATTGATGAATATACAAGGCAGCAAATGGCATCAAAGGAACTTCCCATTAGTCCAAAACTGCTTTCGCATTTAATCGCCACATATGGGACGCACTACGAGGCCGTACTGACCTGCGCGGATAGTGATCCGGAAAGCCTACTGACGCCGTTGACATCATTGGGCTATCCTGCCCTTGCGGAGGTGATTTACGCCGTGCGCAATGAACATGCCCGACACGTGTGTGATTTTATGTTTCGTCGAACCCGTCTGGCGCATAGTCCGTTTCAAAGATCGTTGCCGCTGATCCAGGCTATTGCAGAAAAAATGGGGGCCGAGTTGGGATGGAGCAAAGAAACGATTCAAAAAGAGTGTGAGGCATATCTCGCGGAGGTGACCTAATCCGCGCAAAAAGGAGGGTTACATTTTCCCTGTAGGGACAGGCCCCTGGGCCTGCCATGGCACTTGCCCTGGGGCCTGCCTTGAGCGGCCACAGGGGGCCGCCCCTACATTTTACACGTGACGCAAGGTGGAACGCATTCAAATCATTTTATTTTTGGTGTTAGGACAATTGGCGGTCGGTGGAACCGCCCTGCTTGCGCTTCCTTCACTTTCAACGGTGGGCCTCTCCTTTTATCGCACCAATGGGATTGTCTTTGGCATCACCTTTCTATTGGGCTACTTTATTGGAGGTCCCACCGGATCAACTGACTTGCTTCATCCCTTTTTCATCTTTCTTTTTCTTTTTGCCATCACTCTTTTTATCTATAATCTAAGGCTCTGGTTTCGGCATCCCTATTCCAGTGCCATGCTACTTTGGGCCGCCTCCCTTTTGGGCGTCGTTAGCTTTTTCTTTATTCCTTCCTATATCGGCCAGGATATTTCAATCCTTCGCCATCTCTGGCTTTTTCTTTATTTTGTGGTCTCCAGTCTGCTGTTAGGCTCCGGCGTACTGGCGATGCTGTTGGGGCATAGTTATTTAACCGATCCTACTCTTTCGATTGTTCCGCTTCACCAACTTTCAAGGCTCTTTATGGGGCTTGTTTTTTTGGAAGGGGGACTGGTTATCATCCATTTAATCATGGCCGCGCCGTCCTCAGATATTTTAGATGCGCTCTTGTTAAGGACATTCGAAGGGCTTTACCTCTGGATTCGTCTTGCGATTGGGATCATTGGGCCGATGATTCTCGCACCGATGATTTTAGCAACCGTCCGCGAACGATCCACTATGTCGGCCACCGGCCTCCTTTACGTGGCCATGCTAATGGTGATCATTGGCGCCCTCTTCTCTCATTTTTTTCTACTGGTGAATCCCAACCTGATATAAGGCGGGGATTTATGATTTAAGACTGAAACAGATGAACAATCCTAAAGCAATGGATGACCTCTTTCCTCGCTTCACCCGTCGGATGAAAGGAAAACAGTTATTTTTCTTGGCCGATTTTGATGGTACGCTTGTTCCCATCCGACGTGATCCGGCCAAGGTGGTGCTTTCCTTGCGTGTTCGAAGGCTTCTTGAAGTCCTCTCACAGCGAATGCCCGTGGCCATTATCAGCGGACGACCTTTGACCTTTCTTGAAAAGGCGATTGCAATCCCCAACATTATTCTTGCGGGAAATCACGGACTGGAAATTCATATGAGAGATCAATCCTTTCGCCATCCGCAGGCAGTGGTTGGCGCAAAACGAATCCGTTTACTCGCGCGACGACTGAAGCGGGTTTTTCAGGGGATACCTGGCGTTTTGATTGAAGATAAAGGTCTTACCCTGACCTTTCACTACCGCATGGTGGTGCCTCGCCTGCGTGAGGTCGTTTGTGAAAAATTTTATGAAATTGTGGGGCCTGTTTTAGAGAATGATCTCCTTCGTGTGAATCAAGGGAAGATGTGTCTGGAGGTAAAACCTAATATTGATTGGGGCAAAGAAAAGGCGATCCTCTGGATTTTAGATGCCTATTTACAGAATTACCCGGAGAAACCCGTACTGCCTGTTTTTATTGGTGATGATGAAACCGACCGGGTAGCCATTACGCTAATCAAAAAGGTAGGGGTTTCGTTTTTTCGAGGGGAACGCGCCCGTGGCATCCAAGCAACCTACTGTGTCCCGACACATGAGGGGATGATACGCTTGTTGAAATACCTAGCAGAATGCTCAGTGTAATGACACTGGCAGACCCACAGCGACCGCAGGCGGCGTCCCGCCCAACGGGGGCTGTTCGTTCGGAGTCGCCGTTGCAACTTTTGCATAGATAATGTTCAGTGTAACGATATCCGCAGGCCCAGACCGACCGCAGGCGGCGTTCCGCCCAACGGGAGGGCTCCGTTCGGAGTCGCCGTTGCGACTTAGGTGTTTTTGAAGGATTGGATGGTTGCGATCAATCCGTCCTTGAGGGTGACGGTCGGCTCCCAGTCTAACATCTGATTCAGCTTACTGTAATTGAGGCTGCTCCGAAGCTGCTCGCCTTCTTTCTGTGCCCCGTGATAGGCCTTGATGCCGGAGCCGGTATGTTCCAGAAGAGCGGCAAATAGATCGTTCACCGAGGTTTCCACGCCGGTGCCGACGTTAAACGTGTCGTTAACATCGCTGTTAATCACCGCCATATTGGCCTCAATCACATCGGAGACAAAGACATAATCGCGGGTTTGCATCCCGTTGCCATTGATAATCGGTTGTTCGTTGTTGAGCAGTTTTTGTATGAAAATTGCAATGACGCCAGCCTCCCCAAAGGGGAACTGACGGGGGCCATACACATTGGCAAACCGGAGTGAGGTACATTCCAGCCCACAGACTTTCTGATAATAATAAAGGTACTGCTCACTGGCCAGCTTGCTGACACCGTAAGGCGAGATCGGGCGGGTGGGGTGCGTCTCCGGGACGGGAAAGACCTCCTGCTCGCCATAAATGGCGCCACCGGAAGAGGCAAAAATAACGCGCCGCACCTTGTTTTTAACGGCAAGGTTAAGTAGGTTAAGAAACCCGATGATATTATTCTTCGCGTCAAAGACAGGGTCCTCCACGGATTTGCGCACGTCCATTTGGGCGGCGTAGTGGCAGACCAACTGCGGCTTTTCTTTCTGGAAAATCCGCTCCATGCCGGAGCTTAAGATATCGGTCTTGTAGAATGTGGCCTGCTTATTGATATTTTTCTTTTTACCGGTAGACAGATTGTCAACAACAACAACCTGATGCCCTTCTTGTATCAAACGATCCGCTAGATGTGATCCGATAAAACCGGCCCCTCCTGTAACAAGCACTTTCATTCTTCCCTCCTTTTTATTAAACCAACCCCTCCTCCGTAAGGGCACATATCATACCTATTGTCGGGATAGGTTACAACATATTTCTCCGGTAACGGCCGGAAGCGGTCGCAACGGCGACTTCGAACGGAGCCCTCCCGTTGGTCGGCCTGAACCTGCTGATGTCGTTACACTAAAAATGACCTACGCAAAAAAGAGTGATGTGTTCCACCAAGGGTCCAATACTTCTATAACAGGGTGTTCTCGACTACCCCTGCCTTGTTATATGAACAAAAAACTCTTGGTTTCCCTTTTTGCCGGTGATGGGAGACGGCACGATTTCCTTTACGCCAAATCCTCCATTTTTACTCCCCCACTCCCGGACCTTATCCGAAATCCGGTTTAACACCGCCTGATGTTGCGCAGGCTCACGGACAATCCCCCCGGCCCCTACCTCGCCTTTTCCTACTTCAAATTGCGGCTTGATCAAGGAAACGATCTCTCCTCGTTCAGACAACAGAGGAAAGAGATGTGGGATAACCAACGCTACGGAAATAAACGAGACATCAATCGTAATGATGTCTGCCTTTTCAGGAATCATCCCTTCTTTAAGATGTCGGATGTTTTGTCGATCCAGAACAATAACGCGCGGATCCTGCCGAAGGGTATAGTCTAACTGCCCATACCCCACGTCAACGGCATAAACACGCGCTGCGCCACGTTGCAGCAGACAGTCGGTAAAACCGCCCGTGGAGGCCCCCACATCAATCGCGATCCACCCAGCGACATTAATGCCAAAGCGATCCAACGCCCCGGCCAGTTTGATTCCGCCCCGGCTGACGTAGGCCGGTCGTGATGCTACCGTAATGATGGCATCGCGGTCAACCAATGCCCCGGCCTTATCAACCTTTTTGTCCCCAACCAGGATCGAGCCGCTTAGGATCAGCCCCCGTGCGGCCTCTCTACTTTTTGCCAGGCCGCGTTCAAATACGACCTTGTCTAGTCGGTTTTTCAACTACCGCCTTCCGACGGGCGTTCTCATCTTGCAAAATGCGGCGCTTCGATTAGCAATTGATTGCGGGTCTAATCCGCATTCCTTATAGAGCAATGATGGCGCCCCGTGGTGAATGAAATGATCGGGAAGACCAATGGCAAGAAGATTCACCGTATCAATCTCGCCCTTTCTCCGTTCTTCTTCCACACAGGATAAAACCGATTCGCCAAATCCGCCCGAAAGCACATGATCCTCAACCGTCACAAGATGATCGGTATTACGAAGAGTCGTCATCAATAGTTTTCGATCAATCGGTTTTGCAAAACGGGCATTCACCACACCGACCTTCATGCCCTCCTGCGTTAGAATGGAAGCCGCTTCACAGGCGGGATAAACCATCCTGCCAATCGCAAAGAAAACCAAATCCCATCGTTCCGAAAGGTCGCCACACAGTAGTTCCCCCTCGCCAACTGGAAGCAGTGCAGGCGGCTTCTCGATGGGAACGCCAACCCCCTCTCCACGCGGGTAACGAATCGCACACGGACCATCTAATGTTAATGCGGTGGCCAACATTTGGGTGAGCTCGTTTTCGTCCTTCGGGGCCATCAACGTCAGGTTGGGAATCCCCTTTAGATAAGCGATATCAAGCGTGCCGTGATGGGTGGGGCCATCTTCCCCCACCAGGCCCGCCCGATCCAGGCAAAACACCACAGGCAGATTTTGAAGCGCAACGTCATGAACAATCTGGTCAAACGCCCGTTGTAAAAAGGTCGAATAAATGGCTACAACTGGCCTTAAGCCTGCCGTGGCCATCCCCGCGGCCATCGTCACGGCATGTTGTTCCGCAATACCCACGTCATAAAAACGGCTGGGGAACACCTTGGCAAACTTGCTTAAACCCGTGCCGTCCGGCATCGCGGCGGTAATTGCAACAATCCGCGGGTCCAGTCCGGCCCGTTCGATCAATGCGTCGGCAAACACACCGGTATAGGTGGGCTTGGTTGCGCTTTTCTTTTTGGCCACGCCGGTGGCAAGATCAAACGCCCCCGTGCCATGAAAAGCCGGCTGATCCTGTTCCGCCGGGGGATACCCCTTTCCTTTTTTTGTAATTACGTGGATTAAAAGCGGCCCCGAAAGATGTTTCACGTTGGTCAATGTGGTCAGTAGAATATCCAGCCGATGTCCATCAATTGGCCCGATGTAACGAAAACCCAACTCCTCAAAAAGCGTGCCCGGCGAAAGGAGTCCTTTCACCGATCGGTCGGCCTGTTTGACCGCCTTGAGCAGGGGATCGCCAATCTTGGGAATCTGCTTTAACAGGATATCGGTTTCGTTTCGAACCTTCGTGTAAAGCGGATTGGTAATGATACGTGCAAGATAGGACGAAAAGGCGCCGACGTTTTTGGAGATCGACATCTCGTTGTCGTTTAAAATCACGATCATGTCGCGCTTTAATCCTCCAGCGTGATTGAGCGCCTCATTCGCCATTCCAGCGGTCATGGCGCCATCACCGATAATCGCGACCACCCGATGTTTTTGTTGCAGTTGGTCGCGGGCCGTAACCATCCCTAGTGCGGCTGAGATTGACGTGCCGGCATGTCCGGCGCCAAAAGTGTCATAGGGACTTTCTGTGCGGCACAAAAATCCGCTGATGCCATTGTATTGTCGAATGGTGAAAAATTGTTCTCTCCGCCCGGTCAGTAATTTATGGGGATAGGCCTGATGGCCCGTATCCCAGACCAATCGGTCGTTGGGTGTATCAAAGATATAATGGAGGGCAATGGTTAACTCGACAGTACCCAGGCTCGCCCCCAAGTGTCCCCCTTTTTCGGAAACCAGTTTGAGAATGGTTTCCCGAATCTCCGCAGCCAATCGGGGCAGATCCTTTTTGGGAATTTTCTTTAAATCGTTTGGGTTGTTAATCTGATCCAGAAGGCCCATTTTCTTAGACTCTCTTCAACATTATACATATTTTTGCATGTACCCTTTTTTCGTCATTCCGGCAATGTTTAAGCCGGAATCCAGAATGACGCCACTTTGCCGACAACTCTGGATTCCGGATAGAATCATTCCGGAATGACGCTTAGGCAGTAAGCAAAAAAACTTCCCTAAATTCACTTCCCCTGTTTCTGTCATTGCGAGCCGATTTTGCGAAGCAATCTCATGTTTCGGTTTGCCGTAGAACATTTTTCGAGCCTATGAGATTGCTTCGTCGCAAAAAGCGCTCCTCGCAATGACTTCAATATTTATGGAAGTTATTTTTGCCCACTTCCTTAGGTTGCAGGCCTAAGCCCACCTTAATTTCTTCTATCGATCGTGTAACAGGCAATCCATCGCAGGGGGTCGGCCTCGGCCCCAAAGGGCTCCAATGCCGCTAACGCCGCCACCACGCATTGATGCGCCATCTCACTTGCCTTTTCTATGCCCATCAGACGGGGATAGGTCCACTTGTCCTTGATTTCGTCTTGTCCAACTGATTTACCCAACGCCGTCTTATCTCCTAAAACGTCCAAGAGATCGTCGGCGATCTGAAAGGCCAGGCCGACCTTCTGTCCATACTCCGTCAGCCGTTTCAACTGGTCGTCTGTTGCCTCTCCCAAGATGCCACCAATTCGCACCGATGCGGTGATAAGGGCGCCCGTTTTATTTCGATGGATGGTTTCAAGCTGATTGAGATCCAGCTTTTTTTTCTCCTCGGATTGTAAATCAATCAATTGGCCCAAAACCATACCGTTCATTCCGGCCGCGGACGAAAGTTCAAAAATGGCCTCCATCACCCGTTCCGAAGAGACTGTATTACGCCCCTGTTCGGCCATCAATGTAAACGCGGCAGTTAGCAACGCATCCCCCACCAGGATAGCCACCCCCTCCCCATAACGCTTGTGATTGGTGGGGAGGCCTCGGCGAAGATCGTCATTGTCCATCGCAGGCAGATCATCATGCACCAAAGAATAGGTATGAATTAATTCTATAGATGAGGCGAGTGACAATACACTCTGGCGTAATGACGCTCGCATTTCCACAGCGACCAACGGAAGCTGTCCGTTCGTTGCTCCCGTCGGGGCCTCGAAGGCGGCCAGGCATAAAATAGGCCGAAGCCGTTTTCCACCGGCAAACAGGGAGTATCGCATTGCCTCATACAGAAGGCCCTCTTCTTTTTTGGGAAGCCAGTCGTCCAGAAATTGATCAACCTTAACCTGACTCCGTTTGAGATAGGCAGAGAGCGCCTCGCGGTCATATTGCCGTTTTGTGTTGATGGAAGGCGGCTCCAAAGCAGTGGTCTTCATTAGAAGGGGGTCTCCTCCTCTTCTTCTGTGGTTTCGGTTGGGTCTAAAGGCGTGGCTATAGTGGATGTAGCAACGGTGCCGTTATCCTTAGTGTTCAAATCAGGTAGGTCCAAAGGATGAATCCGTTTCTTTCCCTCTTTATCATGGATCAGTAGCTCGACTTTCTTTTCGGCCTCATCGAGTATTTTCGTACAGTTTTTAGACAGACGCACCCCCTCTTCAAAGACTTTCAACGATTCTTCCAGCGAGAGGTTTCCCTTTTCCAAACTGCCAACCAGTTCTTCCAGTCGAGAAAGCGCGGCCTCAAATTTTAAATTTGCCAAAATGCCTCCAACAACGTGCAATAAAGAGGTGTATTATACAAGAGACAGATAAGATATAAAAGAGGAGGGATACCTCAGGGCCACTTCATGAAGAATTTCTATAGATGACGGAACCCCTTTGCTTGATGGCCTTTCCACAATGGTCTGTATTCCGTGATACGTAATATGTACGTAATACAATTATTGTAGGGCATCTCTAAAAACCTACTGCACGGCCCTTATGCTTGGCGCGGGCGTGACGACGCCTGCGAGCGTGACGACGCCTGCGGGGCTTGAAATCCTCCTGTATACTGCAACCATTGCGGTTCCTGTGCATAGTAACCCTTGCACTTGGGCCGGAAGGCGGCGGGTTTTGAGGGGTGCCCTGTAGAAAGTCGCGTAAAGATTGGATTTAACTCCTTCAGAAAAATTCTTTATGAGGTGGCCCTAGATTAGGTCTTGCTTAACACTATGGTATATCCTATATTGACGTTTGGATTGAAATAAAACGACTCATCATGTTTGGAATAGGCATTTTAGAACTCATTGTTGTATTTATCGTGGCGTTGATTGTTTTAGGTCCGAGACAATTACCCGAGGCAGTTCGTACACTGGGACGCTGGTTCTATCGGATCAAAAACGCCGCCGATTCCACACGGCAGGAGATCGAGAAGGAATGGAACTCAACGGAGGGAATTCACCCTTCGGAAGACCCGTCAAAAGAAGATGGCCATCAATAAAACCTTCATGCCGGTGGGCGACCACTTAAAAGAACTGCGAGGCGTCTTGATACGCTCTTTTCTCGCCCTGCTTGTCGCTTGCGGTGTCGCGTTTTATTTCTCGGATATTCTTCTCCATTGGCTTACGAGACCGCTCTCTGCTCAATTGGTCTTTGTCTCTCCTACCGAAGTCTTTTTAACCGACATCAAAATAGCCCTCTTTGCGGGCCTGTCGCTTGCCCTTCCTATCATCCTTTATGAAGTTGGTGGGTTTATCTCACCGGGACTGATTCAGAAGGAGCGGCGCATTTTTTATCCCGCGTTGATCTTTGCGTCCCTCTCCTTTTACATCGGTGTTGCCTTTGCCTACTTTTTGGCCATTCCCTTTGCACTCGATTTTCTGGTTTCTTATGGTGTACAAAAAGGGGTGCTGCCCCAGATTTCCATCGCCATGTATGTTGGCTTTAACTTAAAATTTCTCTTCTCTTTTGGATTAATTTTTGAGTTTCCCATTGTGATGGTTTTATTATCCAAGACAGGATTATTAACCATTCCCTTTCTGATTCACAGTCGGAAATATGCGATCATCGCCGCCTTTTTCATTGCGGCGGTGCTCACGCCCACGCCGGATATTTTTAACCAATGTTTGATGGCCATTCCCCTGATCGTGCTGTATGAAATCGGGATTTTGGCCGTCCGTTTTTTTGGAAAATCCCCCATCGCAATCAAAACAGAACAGGAGGGAACCACTTTATGAAGATCATCGCGGTCGGTCAAACCGATATCGGTCTCGTTCGCAAAAAAAACCAGGATACCTATGGTCTTTTCTCGGAATTGGGGCTATATATTATTGCCGATGGAATGGGGGGAAGGCCGGCGGGAGAAGTCGCCAGTCAAATGGCAGTTGATCTTATGCAAAAGTTTTTTATCAATGCCAAGGATGCGTCACCCAATCTCTCACTCCTTAATGACGCGATTCTGCATACCAATAAAAAGGTCTATGAGGCCTCTCAGGCCCATTCCGCCTATGACGGCATGGGAACAACCCTCGTGGCGCTTTTGGCCCATCCATCTACGGTGTTGATTGGTTTTGTAGGGGATAGCCGAGCCTATCTCCATCGCGGGGGTGTGCTAAAACAACTGACGCAGGATCACTCATTGGTTAACGAATATATCAAGCTGGGGATACTCACGCCCGAGGCTGCGCGCACACATCGCTTACGAAATGTCATTAGCCGTGGTATTGGCGTGGGATCAACGACACAGCCGGAAACATTTGAGGTACCTGCTCAGGCGGGCGACCTTTTTCTGCTTTGTACCGATGGCCTGTCTAATATGGTTGACCACGAAGGGATTAACGACATCTTAAACCGAACAGGGAGGTGCGGCTCCGATGAGACTGCAACAGCTCTGATTGAAGGCGCCAAAGAAAAAGGGGGAAGAGACAATATCACCGTTGTGCTGGTTTCGTTTGAGGCGTAATTGTTATAATAGAGAGAAAATTGAACAAAGCAGAAGGCCCGTGTTATTATAAGGCCGCTTGTCACGATGAGGGCTGCAATTTAGTGGGCCGTTAGCTCAGTTGGTAGAGCAGCTGACTCTTAATCAGCGGGTCGCAAGTTCGATCCTTGCACGGCTCACCCGTTTGGGACGGAGTTTGCCAGTTTTGATCCGGTGATAGGCCAGTGAATCTGTGCCGGATTTCACCATAAGTTCGGGGGGCAATATGGGGCGAATTGTCACGACGGTTACAATAACAAACGCGCTGGATACAGAGAAGCACCTTGTTGTTAATGTCCTTGTTGATACAGGGGCAACCTTCCTGACTTTACCTCTCAGGGACAGGGCAGCATTGGGTCGGTTGGAAGAACGGCTTATGAATTGTCATGTTGCCGATGGCGCGGTAAGGCCATTAACGGTTTGCGGGCCGGTTCGAATTTCCGTAGATGGATTTCCTTCCGCGTTTGGCGAGGTGGCTTTTCTCGAAAGCCAGGGTGTAGAACCTTTACTCGGCTACATGGCGATGGAAGCAGCCGGTATCGGTGTGGATATGCTAAACCACCGTCTGTTCAAGGTGGATGCCTGCGATCTAAAGTAGCCAGGGGACTGATCTTTTTTTCTCGTCGGTTTGACAGGAAAATTCTTATCTTATCTTGTCCCCACTGAAAGTGGCGGTGACAGTGCATGAGTCCACCGGGGAATGCATTCGAGCAGAATAGGTTCCACTCCAACCGTTGATTATAAACAAGCCGCTTATATTTTCGATTATGCTTATCGCTTCAATCGTTTCACTTGTTTTTTTTGATATGGGAATAGTAACCGATCTCGCGAGTAAAAAATTGGAATCTCTTTGGACATTACCGGAAAAAGCCGTCGCGTTTTCCTTAAAATCTTTAAAAAAAGTTCCGAAGAAGGTTTGCGCGTTTTGAAGAGTGATCTTATCCGTGGTTTGCATTACATCCAAATTGGAAGGAAAAGCAGAATATGTTTTTGTTTCGCGGTTATCACAAGAGTACACATGCTCGCTCGTATTAAATGAATAATGTCCGGCGACATTAGGGAACCCAGCATCGTTGACCGAAAGTGAAGGTAGTGTTGGTGTGGAAACTGCCGTGGGGTTATCGCTGCCGCAGGCTGTCAATAAAAGAAGAAGGAATATCCCCGTTTTTTTAGTTAATTTCAAGATCTCTTTTATACAGGCAAATCTTTTGCGTTTCTGTCTCGTATATGTCCGCGTTATAGATCAAGCCGCTTCTCCGGCTCGATGATGTTCTTGTTCCGCCAGTTCCGCAAGACAGGTCTTTATAACGCCCATTCTGGGAACACCAATTCGCGCTGCCTTTTTATCCAGTGCGTTAATAACCCAAACAGGTAAATCTACATTGACACGTTTTAATTCAAGGTTGGGGTGATGCCCCTTTGACCAGTCAATGTAATCGTCTATCTTGTCGCTCCCCTCATCAAACAGCCGGTCAAACTCCTTACCTGAAATCCGTTTTACTTTTTTTGTAGGCATCGTTTTCCTTTCTCCTTGCCGATCTCACTGAGATAATGCGAACCGTATCACCCCTAGTTACTGTGACAGCCGCCCAACATTTACCCGCAACCGCTCCAACGGTTACCTCTCTTGCTTCCGCCGTATACGCCGACGGGAAGACAAAGCGATTATTATCTCTCCAAATCGCTTGCGCCTCACGGAAATCAATCCCGTGCTTCTTCTTGTTGCTATCGCTCTTCTTCTCATCAAACGCAAACCGCACAAGTGGAAGTATACCAAAATGGTATAGAAAAAGGTAGGGGGGGCTTCTCCTAGCGTATAAAAGCAGCGGCAACTTAAAATCGGCCCTCGTGTCCCGTATTATCAATCATTTACCCCCTTTTGATAAAGGGGATAACACGCTACGACACGCCCCGCTTGTGGGCGATTTCGGTATAGGCCTTTTGGTACATTAGCTCCCACGCCTCGCTTCCTTCCAGGACTTTTCCGGCGGCCAGCCGGCTTCGCACCAGGTCTTGCACCTCCTTCTCCCGTTCGGCGTGGACCGACAGAATTTTTTTAATTCCCTGCAACAGCGTAACGGCGTCTCCTCTCTTCTCAACTTCATGGTCCCGCATGAGCCCGCTTTGTATCACATGGGCAATATGGTTGACCTTATCTTCCGGCGTCAGGCTGGGGTCGCTCTGGAGAATGATATTGCGATCGTTAATCAACTTCTTCTTAATCCTGATAAACATCTGGCGAGAGTCTACCCGCCCCTGCTCCATCTCTTTTTCATATTTTGCAAGAACGGCTTTGGCCTCCGCGTCAATCTTGATCTCGACTTGTAACTCTGCGATCAACAACGATTCAATCTTGGTCACAAGCAGTTCTTGCTTCTGCTTAAACAGGATCAGGCCGGCCTTGATGAGTTGTTCCGCAACACGATAGGCTAAAAGATGCTCTTTGGTGCTTTTTCCAGGAATATTCATGCGAATGAGAATAACAAAGGGGTCGTAAGGTGTCAATGAAACGGAACTAAGATTTTAGACCGCTTCCAGTCTTCCATCGGACATCTTCACGACACGATCCATTTGAAGCGCCATTTTCTCATTGTGGGTTACCATTACAAAGGCGATCCCGTTTTGCCGATTCAGCTCTTTGAGTAATGCAAAAAGGGCATCGGAGGAATGTGTATCGAGATTGCCGGTTGGCTCATCGGCCAATATGACTTGCGGACGCAACACCAGCGCCCGCGCTACGGCCACCCGTTGCTGCTCCCCGCCAGAAAGCTCTCCCGGCTTGTGAAACATTCGTTCGCCAAGACCGACACGGGTTAGCAGTTCACGCGCAAACGGCTCAACTGTCTCTGGATGCCGTCTGTGAATCAGGCCCGGCATCATCACGTTTTCCAGCGCCGTGAATTCAGGCAAAAGATGGTGGAACTGGAACACAAATCCGATTTTTTCGTTGCGGAACCGCGCCAGCGCATCATCATCCTGATTAAAAAGATTGACCCCTTCGAATAGAATCTTGCCCGACGTGGGCCGATCCAACCCCCCCAGAATATGCAGCAACGTGCTTTTTCCGGCGCCCGAGGCCCCCACAATTGAGACCATTTCACCTTTTTGAACGGCAAGGTTGACTCCCATCAGAATGGGAAGCATCCTTCCCGCCATTGCAAACGATTTATGAAGATCAATGATTTCAATCATGTAGATAATAGATGCGTGACTGTCTTGTTGTATTCTATTGGCGATAGGACAGGGGTGGGTCTTTTTCCGATTTGTTCCTGTCCCCGTTGGGGATCATAGCTCAGCCAAACAACATCACCCCGGTTTGGGTAATACGTGCCCCTGGCGCTTCATTTCCAGTGCACACACCAAAGGCCTGCCCATGAATATTATCCTTCACTATTCATTCGATAATATCCTTTAAATTCTTTTTTGTTTTGAACTGGATGATTCTATTTCCTCTTCCAGGATTGCTACGGAAGAACCGTTTTTCAATAACAGGTCTTTTGCAATATGGCTTGGAATGCGCACGCCGAGGCTATCACCTTATTTTTGAATTGTGGCCTTCATGTTTGGAGTCTACACCTTGTTTATACATGAGTCAATTGTGACAATTAAAGAGGACGGCAATGTTCGCGTGAAAGGGCATGGTGTTGATGGTCAAAGAGGTTCGCTATACGGGGTTCCAATATCGAAGATTGACATATTGATTTTGCTGTGACAGCCCTTGTATTAGGTTTGCACCAGCTGCCATAGACATATAACGCATCAATCAATAAAATCTACGTTGGAATACCCTTCTGGACGATGGTCGTGTGGTTTTGTGAGGCTTATTTTGAAATTTTTGGCATGCATTGACTTTCTGTTGGAATACTCCATTCCCCTGATGGCAGGGGTACTCCTGGCCCTCATTGGCGCCAATACGGTCCCGGAAACATACGCCGCGTTTCTATATGAATGGCCGCACCCCTCCGCTTCGTTCTCTTTCCTAATCAACGATATTTTTATGGTCTTTTTCTTTGGCTTGGTCACCAAGGAGATTACCCAAAACTGCCTTCCGGGTGGAGCGCTCCATCCTCTCAAAAAAGCGATAAACCCACTCCTGGGAACATTGGGAGGCGTGGTTACCCCGATTGTTGTTTACTTGATTTATATCGGAATAACGAGACACAAAGAGCTTCTCCCCGGATGGGGGATTCCCACCGCAACCGATATCGCGTTGGCGTGGTTGGTCGCACGGGCGGCCTTTGGAGCAGGGCATCCGGCCGTATCCTTTTTGTTGCTACTGGCGATTGTCGATGACGGCGTGGGGCTTTTTATTATCGCTTTTTTTTATCCTAACCTATCGCATCCAGTTACTCCTGTTTACCTGCTGCTTGTTCTCATTGGAATGGGGGTCGCCTATTTATTGAGGGAAAAAGCGGTAGGCTCTTGTTGGCCTTATCTTCTGGCCGGGGGCGGCATCAGTTGGCTAGGCCTTTATTTTTCGGGAGTTCATCCCGCGCTGGCGCTTGTCCCTATTATTCCATTTCTACCCGCAAGAGACGGCGATGAAACAGCCCCCTTTCATACCTTTGAGCGTTTTTTCAAAAAACCTGTCCTGCTGGGATTAATCGGTTTTGGTCTGGCCAACGCGGGGGTCGCATTTTCTTCCATCGGCCCGGCCACCTGGGCTGTTTTACTTGCTTTGCTGATTGGAAAAACGGTGGGTGTCTTTACCTTCTCTTATGTCGCGATAAGGTTGGGATTTCCGCTTCCATCCGGCATGACCGTCAAGGCCCTATTTGTCGCTGCCCTGACGGCGGCCATAGGAATGACAGTTGCGCTTTTTGTCGCCGGCATCGCCTTTACCGATCCAACGCTTCAGGGCGCCGCAAAGATGGGGGCGCTTTTTTCTTTTGGAATAGCGCCTGTTGTGCTCTTCATCGCAAAAAGGATGAGGTTGCGTGCCTGATTATTAGCCACTTATTTCTGGCCAAGCGTCGTCATGCTGTTGGCATCCTCATACCGGTTGACCCAGGTGGTATATTCACTGATCGCAGCACTGAAGTTAGAGTGTTCATCCTCCGCGCCATAGCTCCAGGGCCATGCGCCGGCATAGCCATTGTCATAAATAGTGTTCATGTATTTTGTAAGCGCCTGTGGCGCATTAAATGGCGTGTTATATTCGGGATCATCCTGGGTCGGAAACTCGCCGACGATCACCGGCTTGCCTTGCAATTTAAGTGCGGCATTCATGTCCTTGTATGGATAGGCCAAAGGATACGTCGTCTCAAGACGCTCATAATAATGATACTGATAGAAATCCAACCCAACGTTTGTCCAAAGATCAAGATGTTTCCGTGACTTACTCCCCACTGTGACCTTGGCAGATGAGTTCTTGTGAATGACATCAACCGCGGCTTTAATAAAATCGGTCATATGGCCTGGGTCAATAGGGTAGTCCTTTCCTTCTCGCCGCATTGCTCCCTCCGGCTCGTTCATGACCTCCCAGGCAAGCACATTGGGGTGATTTCCGTATTTCTGAATGAGCGGGATCAGCGCCTTCTCCATAAAGGCGGCCCTGTTTTCAGGCCGGAACATTTCCACCCGATCTCCGATCTGTGGCGGACCCAGTTGAGGAACTTTATTTCCCTTTGCATCCTCTGGCGTACGCGCTATTTTAAAGTCCAGCAAGACAAAAACGATGTAAATGTTGTGTCTTGCAGCCAAGAAAAGTGCGGTGTCCATGTCCTTAAAGACGAATGGATCTAACCCAGTGACAACGCCATTGGCATCAAATTCGGGTGCCGCCCTACCATCACCAAAGAGAAACCAGCGAACCACATGAACCCCTCTTTTGGCCATAAAGGAAAAGTCGGAATCAACGCGAAATTTACTAGCGTCAGAGGATACACCATCGTGCGGCCAGGGCGTGGCAACACCAAAGTCGTGTCCATAGAGCCACCAGGGATAGTTCGCCCCCGGCAGAAAGCCTTTTCCTTCATTTTTCCAAAGGCGGATGCGATCAGCGCCACCTGGCCACGGTGTTGAGGCGCTCAGTTCTTGGGGAGGGGGAGGCTCGCCGCCAATTTTTCTGCCCGTACAACCAGATAACAGAAATAGGACAAGAAGGATATGAATGATACCGTCGGAATACCATCTCATGCCGCTATTGTTAGCCTATGGGTAATAACTTGTCAATCCCCCATTTTAGGTGGATTTTCTCGTGAGGCGACAGGTCTCCAGTAAAAAATTAATTCACGCGGAAGATGCTTGCAACATGACAAAAAAAGGGTGGGACAAAATCAATCCTTGCCCCACCCTTATTTACGATCACACGTAGAAAAAATGCAATCTTTTCATCTGGTACTATTTAGAACGAGGCAACCCACTGGAGCGTGACCACATC
>SBBA01000193.1 GCA_005239925.1 Candidatus Troglogloeales bacterium
ATCCGTCGTGCAGGCATTACCGTCATCTGTATTCACAGGCGTATGCGCTGTCATCCCCGTCGCGGGATTGCACACGTCGGTCGTGCAGGCATTGTTATCATCCACCGGAGGAATGGTCGTATGCGCCGTCATCCCCGTTGCAGGATTACACACGTCGGTCGTGCAGGCATTGTTGTCATCCACAGGAGGAATGGTCGTATGCGCCGTCATCCCCGTCGCGGGATTGCACACGTCGGTCGTGCAGGCGTTGTTGTCATCCACCGGAGGAATAGAATCATGCGTTATAACACCTGTCATCGAATTACATACATCTGTCGTACAGGCATTGCCGTCATCCACACTAACCGGCGTATGCGTCACACCGGTAACCCGATCACATGTATCCGTTGTGCAGGCATTGCTATCATCTGTATTAACCGGCAAATGACTAATAACACCTGTTATTGGATCACAGCTATCGGTCGTACAGGCATTGCCATCGGTGGTCACTACACCGGTACAATTATCGGTATCCACACAGTCGGCAATCCCATCCTGATCCATATCCGGAAATCCCTCGTCTATAAATCCATCCAGGTTATTATCCACCCCATCGCAAACCTCAGGCTCCGGATGCGGCGTATGTTCGTATATATAGGCCGCGCCAAGTCCAGACATCGGCGCTTGAGACGCCCCAACAAGGGTGAAATTATTGCCAAGTGAAACAGAGATACCAAAAAGGTCGGTACCCACATCCAAAAGCTGGGGCGCATCAGAGGGCACAAGCTGCTCTCTCTCGTCCCACAGACCGGTCATTAGATTATTTCTAAAGGCATAGGCTTTACTGCGAAGAGGTGGAGACATAAGATCATCCCCCATCGCACCAACAACAGCATCCCTACCCTTGACGGCAACGGAGATGCCAAAGAAAGCACCCGCAACTGGATCGGAAGCGGTAAGCATGGCCTGCTGGCTCCACATACCCGTTCCTGAATCATACCCAAAAACATAGACTGCGCCGGCATTGATACCCATCAGGTCATTACCATTTGCCCCAACAAGGATGGTATTTTCATGAATGGAAACGGACATACCAAAGAAGTCGAGGGGCCTTCCATCCGAGGGAGTGAGTTTGCCTTCTTCCATCCACCCGCTAGGGTTGCGGGTAAAGACGTAGGCCGAACCAGGAACACCGGGGAGCCCCCTCAGCGTTACCTCGTCATTACCTACCGCCCCAATGACAGCCATATCCCCATAAAGTGAAACGGCGTTACCAAAGAATTCATCCGCTGCCGTATCGGAAGGAACAAGCTTGGCCTGTTGGCTCCAGAGATTAGTGACAGGGTTATGGGTAAAAACATAGGCGGCTCCAGAGCCAGGCCCAGCGCCATTATTATGGCCAAATGCCCCGATAATAGCCGTATGACCATGAACGGCAACAGAACTGCCAAAATCATCACCCAACACCCCATCAGAAGCAGTCAATATGGCCTCTTGCGTCCAAACACCTGCCGCATTACGCCTGAAAACATAGGCCTTACTGGGGGGGGTAGGAATGATCTCGTCATTACCGTTTGAGCCAACGAGGATAACATCCCCATCAATCGCAACAGAGTAACCAAAAAAACGATTCGGTAGAGCATCGGAAGCAAAGAGCCGAGTTTGAAAGCTCCAAACCCCGCTAGACGGATTACGGGTATAAACATAGACCGCCCCGGCATCACGCCCTTTGAAGTTATTAGAGTGCGCCCCAACAACTGCGGTATCACCGCTTATCGCAACGGCATTACCAAACTCATCCAATACCGTCCCAGCAGGACTGGGGGCCAGTATAGCCATTTCAACAGAAGGGGCGGCGGCAACTCCCCCCGGTTTTAAAAACCCGATAACTATCGCTAAAAGAACGCCCACGACCCTACACACCACGCCTCTTATATCTTTTCGCGTCATTGTTGATTTTTTCATCTTTGGTTCCTCCTTATATAACCTCAAACCATCTCCAGATTTAATCACATCAACACATTCACCATCAGCGTACAACAGACCAAAAATTAACCTGCAAACAGGCCCTCTCCAAAGAAGGGCGACTCAAACAGATTGCCAGAAGGCTATTTAGATAACAAAAAAGCCCACCTCCGAAAAAAAACGGAAGCAGGCCCCTTGTATAAAATCTGCGGTTACCCGCCAAAATGTACAATTCACACTCTCCTTACGGTCGGTTAAGAAGAATCCCAAGTCAAGCCTTAACCGGTATAACCCCAACACCAGACGACTCACCCAAGACTGCACGTACTTTACACCAATATTCTAAAGTTGTCAAGTTAAATCTCCAGTTTGTCACCGACCAATTAAAAGTGCACTGGGTTTCCAATCAAAAGTGCACTATGGTGCCTACGGTGGGCCTCATTTTCAAACAACTCTTTATGTGCAACTTCCATCTCCGTTTCTCTACCTTCTTTCCCCTGTTCTTCTTTACCTTCGCTGCCGTCTTTTCTTTTTGCTTTTTGTCCCTCTCTTCCTTTTCTAAAGGGATATACCCTCGTTAGATTTGCCGCCCGTTGACACAGATATTCAAGGAGATTACGCTTATTATCAATGTAATCAATGTATTAACGCTAAGGGGCACCTTAATGAGAACGGTTCGATGAAAAATATTTATTTTTGGATTAACGACACTGATTTTATTGATAGGTAAAAATCTCTATGCCAATGAACTGAAGGTAAGCGGCTTTACAAAGATTTGGACAACGCTTTCTAATAATACCTCTGTTACGTCAACAGACTATCTTAGAGTAGCAACAAAATGATTCTAGTGTTACCGCGGCGAAAATGACCCTGACATGAATTACCACATTTTAAGCATATGAAAGATATTCCTATCTTACGTATCTATCGTAAGGATGAGTTTCGGTGGGCGTTCACCCTTTTTGAAAAGAAGGTCGAAATCGGTCGGGATCCCCACAACCAGATTATTCTTCCTTTTCCTGATGTGTCCCGCGTCCATGCCATTCTTCGCAGGGAGAATAATACGTTTTATTTGGAAGATAAAAGTGGCAAAGGAATTCTGGTGAATCGCCAAATGATGTCACAGGCAATCCTGCATCATGGGGATGAGATACAGATCAGCTCGTTTCGATTGATCTTTGAATCAATGGCCCTGGAGGAACCGGCCCCACCAACGTTGACTCTGGAGCCAACACTCCTTTCTCCATCCATCCAAAAACAGATTGACTTATCGCAATCCCGACTTTGTGTTATTTCAGACCCGGATCGCGGAAAAAGTCTGGTATTAAAGGAGATCGTCAACCGAATCGGAAGGAACCCGAAGAACCATCTTGTTCTTTCAGATGCATCGGTATCCGCTTTTCACGCTGAAGTCGAACGGCATCCTGAGGGATTGCAGGTGCGCGATCTGGGCAGCACCAACGGAACATTTATTAACGGCCATAAAATTCAGTCGTCCATTATTCCTATAGATTCCGAGATACAGGTCGGCCAGACTCGGCTCCGATTTTTTCTGGAAAAACGGATGAGTCCCAGAATCGGCTTTGGTTTTGGAAGGCTGATTGGTCAGAGTCCAAAAATGAATACGGTTTATCAGATGATTCAAAAGGCAGGCCGTTCTGACGTAACGGTGCTGCTTCAGGGCGAGACCGGTTGCGGCAAGGGGTTAGTGGCCAACGAGATTCATCGTTTGGGCCCCAGGGCGAAGGGGCCGTTTATTACCGTTGATTGTAGCGCCATTCCCAAGGACCTGATCTCGTCGGAGCTGTTTGGACACGAAAAAGGGGCCTTTACAAACGCCATTGCGCAACGAAAGGGGGCGTTTGAGTTGGCCCATGGAGGGACCCTCTTCTTAGACGAAATCGGTGAACTGCCTCTCACACTCCAGCCCACCTTACTGAAGGTGCTGGAGGAGCGTACATTTAAGCGCGTAGGGGGGAACGAACTCCTTTCGTCCGATTTTCGGATTGTAGCGGCCACGCATCGCTGGCTGGATCAAGAGGTACGTGACAAGCGATTTCGTCAGGACCTCTATTTTCGACTATGCGTTTTTCCCATCCCTCTTCCCCCCTTACGGGAGAGAAAAGAAGATATTCCCCTTCTGGTGCAACATTTTCTTGCCGGGAAAGAAATTCATATTCCCAACGAGACAATGGAGCAATTGATGGCCCATCCCTGGCCTGGGAATATTCGTGAGCTACACAATACAATTGAAAGGGCCATGATTCTGCTCGAAGGAAATGTCCTTCATCCGGGCGATATTCTCTTCCCGGCTCAAGGCGGGTACCAGGAGGAGCAAGGGGCGGATTTGCCTCTCACCCCATCGTTGGAAGAGGTTGAAAAACAGGTCATTCAGCGCACCCTCAAGGCGCACCAGGGGGATAAGAAGGCCACCGCGCAGGCGTTGGGAATCTCTCTTTCCACGCTTTATGAGAAATTAAAATCTATCAAAACGTCACCGTCGTGAAGACCCCCACCAGATTGCGGCGATAGTCGTAGAAGGGGATGTTGGAGCTATTTTGTTGATAGAGGTACTGAAACGAGCCCTGAATGTTGGAATAAATGGGCCGGGCAAGGCGTACCGAGGTGAACCATCCCCTGTCTTTCCGAGGCACATCATGTAGCAGTAACTGGTGCGGATGGGCAAAGCCCTTCAGATTAAATTCCAGATGAATGGCCGCTGTCCAGGAACGCCAGGGCAAAGAAGTGAACCCAGACGTGAGGCGGTGTTCATTCAGCGACCAATCGTCTTCGCTCGGGCCTTTCCCCGCAATATCCTTGTCGAAGAAATATCCCCCTGTAAGGTGGCCTTTGTCTTGTAGCTTCATGGAATAGATAAGGCCCACTTCGTGCCTTCTTACGTTTCGATCTGCATTGGTTGGGAAAAGAGGTATGATGTTATAAAACCGCTGGAAACGAAACCGATAAGAAATATCCGTTCTACGGTCATTTGCCCCTCGAAGAGAAAGGGTCGGCCCAAGGCCCTGCTGAAAAAAATACCGGTCGTCTCGCAGGAAGGTATATTGAACATCGTAACTCAGCGTGAGCATGCCATGACGGGTCTCCCGCCCGCCGGTAAAATTGAGATGATGGTCGGAGATATCAAAATCTTTTAATTCGTTCTCTGAATGAAGATTCTGATACAGATTATACTGCACCTTGCCTGCCGTTTTTGATGTAACCCATCCCTGGTAATGCCCTGCCAGGTGAAGGACGCTAACAACATCTTCTCCGTTGATGTAGGCTGTTCCAACTGGAAGGGCCGCCGCACGGGGTTCCAGAATGACATTATCGTCATATTGAAGGCCTGCGGAAAGAGAGCCGCTCCATTGTTTCGTCTCTGACTGAATTTGCTCCATTAACGCATGGGACAACCGCGACGCCTCACTTTCAGGGGCCATCTTTATTACCCTATGAAGCGCCCCGGTTGCGGCCCTCCTATTCCCCGCGTGATAATAGGCCACACCGGCACGATAGTGGGCCTCCGGGGCCAACTCGGCGTCTAATGAGGCTGCCTTCTCAAATTTTTTGGCGGCCTCATCTAGTTTGCCCTGTTGACGAAAAATCAATCCCTGATAGTAATAAACGCGGGCACGTGCCGGGTCTACTTTTTCCACAACATCAAACATTTTTTGGGCATCGGTATACTGGCCGTCCTGATAGTAAAGAATACCCAGATCAAAATAAACGGGTACAAAGGTTGGATCGAGTGCGATTGCCTGACTAAAATGTTCTTTCGCCTGTGGGGTGTTTCCCTCTTTGGCATCAATGACTCCTAGATAGTAATGGGCCTCAACCCCTTGAGGGTTGTTGATAAAGGCCTGTTCAAATTGTTGTCTTGCCTCCGACAAATTTTTCTCGTGCAGTTGGCCAATGCCAATTGAAAGCAGGTCGTCATACGTTTGAGGTGCAGCAACAGGTTTCTCCTCTTGGGGAGGGGCTGGAACGTCTTCCACTGTGTTGGGAGGGACAGGAGGAGCTTCTACTTCTTGAGGAGAAACTGGAGCCTCTATTTCCGAAGCAGGCGGTTCTTCAGAGTAAGCCATAAGAGAGAAAAGGAAGAGGATTAAAAGTAAGAGGGAGGCTCTCATTTTCTTCATTTTTTAGTATAGATAAGCCGCACCAGCGCCAGGAGCACTGTTATTTATCTGGTCCCCATTTATGCCGGTGGCATTGCTGGCCTCAAAAGGCGCCCCCACGGCAAGCGTATTCCCATCGCCGCTTAAGGAGACAGAAGAACCAAACTGATCTCCTGCCTCCGTGTTCCCGGCCTTGATATAGGTCTGCTGCAACCAGGTATTTCCACTTCGGATAAAGAGATAGGCCGCACCAGCACCGGGGGCATTGTTATTGGTCTGATTGCCATTAACCCCTGTAGCATCGCTGGACTCACCACTAGCCCCCACGACCAGCATATTCCCATCATTGCTTAAGGAGACGGCGTCACCAAAGAGATCATTCTGTTCTATATTTAAGGTCTGTAATGGCATTTCCTGGGGTATCCAATTGATCCCATCAAAGGCGAAGACATAAGCTGCCCCTGTATTGGGTGTATGGGTGTTACCATTCGGTGCACCAACGACTACTGTTGTGTTATCACCACTCATAGACACCGATGCCCCGAACTGATCGCCCGCTTCCGGATTGGAGGCTTCCAAGGGCGCCCCCTGGGGAATCCAATTGGACCCATCAAATCTGAAGATATAAGCCGTCCCTGTATTGAGTATGCCGGTGTTACCCTGTGGCGCGCCAATCGCTATTGTTGTGCCATTACGACTCATAGATACCGATACCCCAAATTGATCACCCGCTTCCGGATTGGAGGCCTCCAATGGCGCTCCCTGGGGGACCCAATCCAGCCCATTAAAGGTAAAGATATGGACCACTCCTGTATTCTGTATATTGGCAGAATTACCTAGAGGTGCCCCGATGGCTACTGTTGTGCCATCCCCACTGATAGATACCGATGATCCAAACCGATCACCCCCGGTAGGAGCCAAAGCCCTTAATATCGCCTCTTGGCTAAAGTTGTCGTTTGTTGTATTTCGGGTAAAGATATAGGCGGCCCCATCGCCAGGGCCCTGTTTTGGCGCACCCACAATCAGTTTCAGGCCATCATCGCTTAAGGATACCGATGATCCAAACCGATCCCCTGCTGCCAGGTCCAAAGCTGTTACGGCAGACTGTGGCAACCAAAGATCATCCTTGAGCACAAAGAGATAGATCCTGCCTGAGTCGTTTTGGGTGCCAATGTCGTTACCATCCTTCATGGGTGCGCCAACCGCCTTTGTAAGGCCATCCCGACTGAGGGCCACTGCTGCCCCAAACTGGTCGTCTGGTGCAGAATTCGATGCCTTCAAGTAACCGATAGCCCCTATCATGGCATCGATCGCTATTTGGAAGTTAGAAAAGTGACTGCATAACGCATTGACACACGCACGGACGGCATACCTGGTGTTGGGCCAATTGTAGATATGAACTGGAATATCAAGGTGGGTATTGGTCGTTGGCGCTGGAATATTAAGCCCCACCTGTGTGAGTATCCCCGTGCCAGGATCTTCGAAAAGCTGATAGCCCGTTGCGCCTAAAACCGGACTCCAACTAAAACGCAGTCGCTTCATATCGGAAACAATGGGGTTAAAAGCGGGCGGGTCAATTCCGCCCAGAATGGTAACCGTCTGCTGCTGCACACTCGCCTCAGTCCCATGTTCCACAGCGCTGATATCAATGACTACGGTTTCATCCGGCTCGGCAATTGGGTCGGCGAGGGCGGCAAGGGTAATGGAGGCCGACAGGCTCCCCACGGGCACAACGATTGCGCCCTCTAATGTGTAATCTGTATCATCAATTGCTGTGCCGCTTTTTGCTAAATGCACCGTCACCACATTCGCAGAGGGAGCCGAAAGCGTTGCCGTAACCAACGTATGTGTCGTTCTTGCCGTATCGTTGATATTATCAAGACCTGTAGAAAACGTTGCCGTAACTAACTTCTGTGTTGTTGTTCCTGTTTCGTTGATACTATTAGAACTGACCGTAAGCTGAACAGTCGGCAATGACTTATCACCTACAATGGTTACCGTAGACGCTTCTTTCATCATCACCACAATTACGGGAGAGGTTCCCAGCAAAAGATCAGACGTCGCTTCCCCTTGGTAAAGGAGGTTTTCTGCACTATCCAGGGCGAGAACGGCAAAACGTCGTTGAGGGCCTGCCGGAACATTTAAATTGAAGATCGCTTCTCGGTCTGCGGTAAGCGTCGTTGACTGGGAGATGGGCACCATCTCTCTACCTGTTACCGTGAGCGTTACTGAGACGATACGAGATAAATCAGGTTGCCTTAAACTTTTGAAGCGGTCGCTTTCCTGTGTGGAAAATTCCGAGAACCCCCTTAGTCCCCCTTTAGACTCTCTGTTGGTGACATCTACGTTTTTTGCGTAGATAATTTTTGGTGCAACGATATCCGCATACCCAGACCGACCAACGGGAGGTCTCCGCTCGCTTCCGCCCGTCGGC
>SBBA01000015.1 GCA_005239925.1 Candidatus Troglogloeales bacterium
CACGGAGCGCAGGAACCGCAATGTATGCAGTATACATGAGGATTCCGAGTACCGCGCAACGCAGCAATTGGGTCGCGCAGTAGGTTTTTAGAGGTGCCCATTAACAGTTCTCTAAGAGCCGACCCTTAGGAGAAAGATCGGCTCTTCGGGATTAAAAGGTTTTTTTATGATAAAGATTATCGTTCCAGCACTCTCACTCCTCTTTTGCCTGGTATCCAAAGCGGAGGCAATCGATATCGTCTCTACCGGCTCCTATAGTGAGATTATTAATGCCGCTGATTTGATCGCAGGGGCAGGGAGTGACCTTAACGCCACTTATCAAAGCGCCACCAACGCCGTGACACTGACCATCTCCAATGCCCTGGGAGCAAACTGGGCCATTGATGTGCGAAAGACGGATGGCACCTGGAATGGAAATTTTATTTTAAAGGTTAAAAAAACAACGGGAACGGCCATTACCACGGTGGTGGGTAGCTCAAACGTCGAATTTTTTCAGGGGACGGGTGACGGCTCCTTTAATGTTCAAATCTTATTGGAGGGGGTCTCCATTGCCGTTGCGCCGAACGTCCACAACACCACCATTACTTATACCGTGAGGACATTATGAAGTATCTAAGAGAAAACTCCCATTCTCGTCATTCCGGAATGATTCTATCCGGAATCCAGAGTTACGCCATTACGGACAGTGTCGAACGCTTTGGCTCCGACAGCTCTGGATTCCAGCTTAGAGCCTGCCCCGTTGTGATTCTAAACGGGGATTGCCGGTCGGGACGCCGACTGCGGAATGACGAAGATATGTGTCATTTGGCAATCAAAAAAATCCTATTGGCCTTTTTGGCCTTCCTGCTATGCACCACCTCGGATGTCCACGCAGGCATCTCGATCATCGGAGGTCTTAGCCGGGAAAAGGTGGCTCAGCCGGGGGAGACCTATCAGGGAACCATTATCCTGGGAAATAACGGAACAGTTTTAGAGGAGGTTAAGGTGTTTCAGAGCGACTATCTCTTCTTTGCCGATGGCTCCAACCGGTACGACAAGCCCGGCACAGTCCCCCGATCCAACGGGGGATGGATCACCCTAAGTCCCACCAGACTGACGATTGCGCCCCAGGAGCAGGTCCTTGTTGACTACACGGTGAAGGTGCCCGCTGACCCCAATCTAACAGGTACCTACTGGAGCATGGTGGTCATAGAACCCATACCGGACGCCCATTCGGATGGTGGTGCCGAAAAAGGAAAGATCAAGGTGGGGATTACGCAGGTCATACGTTACGGCATACAGGTGATGACCCATATCGGGGATACCGGCAGTTATAAAGTAAAGATTTTAGATAAAAGCTTCATCCAAAAAGAGGGGAAAAGCATTTTACAAATTGATATTGAAAATATCGGTGAGAGGTGGCTCATGCCCTCTGTCTGGGCCGAACTGTACAACGAAAAAGGAAGACAGATGGGACGGTTCGAAGGGACTCAATTACGAATCTATCCCGGCACCTCAATACGCCAGCAGATCGATCTCACCGGGGTTCCCAAGGGTCAGTACAAGGCATTGATCGTGATCGACAATGGGGATGAACATGTCTTCGGGGCACAGTATCAATTGGCTTTTTAGGGCTTACAGATTATCGGTAGGCTTCTTTTCTCTCATACTGCTGTCTCTTTTTTTAGACCCCGCCTTGGCTCAGGATAAAGGACATGGCGTCAGCGTCCGACCGGTTGGCCCAACACTTATAGAGACAGAACCCTCCCAGATTCTAACCACGCCATTTTTCGTCACAAACCATACAAGGGGTCAACGTACGTTTTTGGAAAACGTTCAACTGCCAGAGGGGTGGCATTTGATTAGCGGGGAGTTTCCCTTTGAATTGGGGGCCGGGAAGAATGATCTCCGGCTGGTCAGTTTCTTTGTTCCCCTCACCACGCTGGCCGGTCGGTATGAGATTGTCTATGCCGTAAAAGACCAAAGGGACTATAAAATAAGGGATCAGGATCGGATTGAGGTTGTTATTCTACCGATGACGCGTTTGGAAATCATTCAGAGGGCGGTTCCTGAACAGATCATCGCCGGAGAGACCTATCAGGCGGACCTCCTCGTCATCAATCAAAGTAACATCAAGACCCTGGCCACGTTAGAGATAGACAGTTCGGAGGGATATCCTGCGGTGTCTAATCTTGCTCCTTATTCGAAATTTGTTCTTGCTCCGGGTACCAGTCAAAAAATCAGGGTGACGGTGACAACGGACAGAGGGATTCGGGAGAAAGTCATGCACCATCTCACGGTTCGAGTGAAGGCACAGGATATTAGTCATGGCGATATCACGGCGGCCACGACAGTCGTGGTGGGCATTATCCCGCGTGTTACCGGCATAAGAGATCCGTACCACAAAATTGCCGCCTGGCTGAGGATCACCGGCGTGAGTGAAGAGGGTCGGACCGGCGCCCAGGCTGAATTCTCAGGCTCAGGCTACCTCGATGAAGAACGAACACGATGGATCGATTTCCTCGTTCGCGAGCCAAATATGACGGACCAGGGACTCTTGGGTCTTCGGGATGAATATCGCCTAAGCCTCCGTAGCAAGAAAAGTGAGCTTCATGTAGGGGATCGCAATTTTAGCCTTTCCCCTTTAACCGAACAGTTTAAATATGGTCGCGGCGTGGAAGGGGCCCTCAACCTTAAAAAATTACGGTTAGGCGGGTATTTTGTGGGCACCCGCAAGGAAGTGGGAGAGACTGTGGAGGAAGAGCAGGCCGGATTCCTGGGCTATCGGTTGGGGCAACGCCTTAAGTTAAACTTTAATTATTTGAATAAACAGGGTGCCAATGGAGATAGTGATATCGAGAGTATTGAGGCCCTGGTCCAACCGATGGAGTCGGTGGCCCTGGAATTGGAACGCGGGATGGGTCGAAAGAGAGAAGGCGGCCGCAATCTAACCGATGACGCCTGGCGCGCAAGACTCACGGGAGAGATTCGACAAAAAATCAACTACCAGTTTGAAAAAATCTATGCCGGTAGCGATTACCCCGGTTACTATCGTGATGTGGATACCGCCCATGGAACGGTTATCATTCCTCTTTTAAAGCGGCTTCGATTTAGGGCGTTTTATGCCGAACGCCAGAACAATCTCAAAAAATCCCCTTCTTCCCCGAATGCCCTCAAGGAAAGAATTACCCAGGCCGGTTTCAATTATCAGTCCCTGTTGGGAACCCGGCTGTCCATGGGACACGAAAGGATACAAAATGAAGACACCTTTTTACCCGCGGACTTCCACTTTGAGGAAAATACAATTCATCTGGGGGTGGGACATTCTTTCGATACGTTTAGTTTCCTTACCATGGTTTGGGTAGGCCAATTTGATAATAAGCTGACCCACCAGGTCAACGACATGGAAAGGTACAGTATTCATGCCGATTACAGCCCAACGCTTCGGCAGCAGTATAGTGGTTATTTCCAGGGGGGTCATCAAAGTTTTTTTAATCAAGATGCAGGGCAGACAAAAACAGCCGGTTTGAACGCCTCCTATAAATTAATGAATCGCCTCTTTTTTAACATGGGCCTTCAAAGAAACGGTTTGAATAATGAAGCCGGCCAAAATGACCAATGGATTGCTGGACTGTCTTATACCTTGCTCAATCAGCATGCGATGTCGCTGCGGGCCCGGCAGATCGATTTTAGAAAGTCGGACGTGAAAGACAGCGTTTCTGTTGTTATGACCTATGTCATTCCCCTCAAGATTCCCGTGGGTCGAAAAAAGAGTTTTGGTATGTTTCAGGGCAAGATTTATGATGCCCAAACCCCTCGACAAAAAGGCATCCCCAATGCGGTGATCCATATTAACGGCGCCACGGCCGTGACCGATCAAGACGGGGAGTTTCTCTTTCCAGTCTTAAAGCCGGGAAATTATTTTCTATGGATTGAGAGGGAATCCCTGGGTATCAATCGGGTGACCACGATCAAAACACCTGTAGAAGTAACCGTTGTAGGGGGAAAGAAGAATAAGATTGACATAGGGCTGACACACAGCGCCCTCTTAAAAGGAAAAGCGGTGTTATTTCGGCCCATCGATAATAGAAATATTATGGATGGAAAGAGGGAGGATGAAAAAGAAGTTGTTGAGGCCAATGGATTTTCCAATCTTTGGCTTGAGCTTGAAAACGGGAAAGAGACTATTACCCAGGTGACAGATTCCAATGGCTCTTTTTCGTTTGAAGGAGTCAGACCGGGCAAGTGGCGTTTAAAAGTCTATAGCGACAATCTCCCACGCCTTCATTACCTTGAACGTGACACATTCGACCTCGACTTAAGGCCTGGAAGTGAAGCGGATATCGTCATCAAGGTACTGCCTCGCCTACGGACGCTGGAGATCATCGAAGAGGGTGTGATTCCCCTCAAACAACACCGCAAATCAGCGGTTCGGAAATAAGGCAATGTCCGATTAGCCCTACTGTCAGGGGGCGATTACGGTGACCACTTTTGACCCAATAGAGACCTCGGCGCCGTTGTTAGCACGCCTGCAGAAGCGATACATCTTGCCTGACGAAAGGCCTTGTGCCGTGTAAACAAAGGTCGGAAAGGTAAGACTTTCGAGCTAATGATACCGGCGTAGCCAACGGCCTCAATCTTATTTCCTTGTGCAACAAAATCGCCCATTCAACAAAGGAAGCCCCTCCCACGAAACCTGCTCAGGTTGCAGTTGAAGGGAATTTATTTCAGTATTCCTCCCCTCATTTTCCCTTCTTATGCCCCTTGCGCTACACCTGCGTAGATCGGGGAGAGGTTGCGAAGCTCGGCTACGGCCTGAGGGAAAACAGTCAACACGGTATCAATCTCTTCCTGAGTAGTTTTTTTCCCAAGGCTCATGACAATACCTCCCTGAGCAATATTAGCGGGAAGACCCAGCGATGTGAGGGTGGGTGATATCTTGAGGGCATCGCTACTACAAGAAGAACCCGATGCGGTGATAATTCCCTTTCTCTCAAGGGTACGAACAAGCGTCTGTCCCTCAGTATATTCCACGGCAAAACTGGCGACATGGGGAAGCCGGTTTTGTGGGTCTCCTGTCAGATGAAGAAGAGGGACTTGCTGAAGCAATCCATTGATCAGCCGATCTCGAAGTTGGGTGAGTCGCTTGGCCTCCAAGGGAATAGACGGGCTGGCCTCTTTGGCGGCAACCCCCATTCCAACAATGGCCGCGACGTTTTCCGTGCCGGCCCGCCGTCCTTCTTCCTGCACCCCGCCTTCAACTAGTGGAAGAATGCGGGTTCCGCGCCGCAGATAGAGCGCCCCGGCCCCTTTTGGGCCATAAAACGACTGCGCGGAAAAACCCAAGAGGTCAATGCCCAGTAGATGAACATCCAATGGAATAAGGCCCACCGTGGCAACGGCATCGGTATGAAGCAGGATGCCCGCCTCCTCTGTGATGGCGCTGATCTCCTGTATCGGCTGTAAGGTACCAATTTCATTATTGGCGTGCATGATCGATACGAGAACTGTATCGTTTCGAATAGCGGCATGGACGGACGAGGGATGAACCCGTCCATACGAATCAACCGGAAGCCATGTGATATCCCATCCCTCCCGTTCCAGTCGCTTCAAAGGATGGGCCACCGAGAAATGCTCGATGGCGCTGGTAATGACATGCCGTCCTTTTTTCTGATAGGCGGATAGGACCCCTTTAATGGCAAGATTGTTGGCCTCACTGCCAGACGCCGTAAAAATGATCTCCCGTGGATCGGCCCCGATCAAGTCGGCGACCTC
>SBBA01000026.1 GCA_005239925.1 Candidatus Troglogloeales bacterium
CGGCGGTCGGAACCGATTTTTTTATTGACCTTTTAAAAGAAACCTTCCATTGTTCGTGGAAAGAGGCCGAGCAAATGCTGGCCCGTTTGGACCAACTCGTTACAGGGGAGACCTCACCTTCGGAGGTTCTTTTAAAAGAGCTAAAACCCTGGATCACCGACGTGGAGGTGGGCATCACAAAAACAGCCTCCGACACCGCCGTGCCGCTCTATCTTTGTGGCGGGGCGGCGCGAACCGGCCTGGGAAAGTTTCTTTCGAATGCCCTTCATCGAGAGCTTGTCATCGTGGATCAGCGTGCCCCTTCACTCTGCTTTGCGTTGGCAACCGGGTTAACCCTCCTTCCGGCAGACGCGATTAATTTTCGCCGCGATGCCTTTATTCACCCCAAAGAGAAGGTGCATGACAACTGGCTGGTTTCAACGGGCGTCATTAGCTTATTCATATTGGCAATGGGCACGGCCAACTTTTATCTTCATTCGCTTGAAAAGGAGAAGCAATTTAAGACGCTGAAAGAAAATCTCAAGGAAGACTTTCGGGCGATATTCCCCGAAGTAAAACAAGTGGTCAACGAGGTCAAACAAACGGAGGTAGCCATTTCCGATATTCGGAAGCAGTCCGACTTTTTTGGGGTGGGCATGCCCCCTCCCCTGCTGATTCTAAAGCAGGTGACCGATGCCGTCCCGAATGGCGTCAAGATTTTTGTGACGGAATTTGACGTGGAGCAAAAAAAGGTGCGTATTGAGGCGCAGACCACCTCCTTTAACGCCGTGGATCAAATTCGATCGGCCCTCATGAAGGTGGAATCGTTCGAAGAGGTGGCCGTCAGCGATGCCAAGGTGACCGACGATGGCACGCGTATCGGCTTTCGTATTCAAATTGTTCTGATGCCAAACAAACAAGGTGTTGCGACGTTGCCATGATAGCAGACTTTCCCCGCATTAAAAGGCTTCCCCCGTATGTCTTTAACATCGTTACCACAATGAAAATGGAGGCACGCGCCCGCGGCGAAGATATCATTGATTTTGGTATGGGCAATCCCGATCAACCCACGCCCTCCCATATTGTCGAGAAGGCCATCGAGGCGTCGGGGATCGGCAAAAATCATCGTTACTCGGCCTCCAAGGGGATTCCCAAGTTACGCATGGCCATTGCCAATTGGTATCAACGCAATTATAACGTGGATATTGACCCCAACACCGAGGCGATTGTAACCATCGGCTCAAAGGAAGGCATTGCCCACCTGGCCCTGGCTGTTATTGGCCCTGGAGATGTGGTGTTAACCCCCTCCCCGACCTATCCGATTCATCCGTACAGTGTGATTATTGCCGGTGGGGAGATTCGTTCTATTCCGCTTCGTCCAGAACGCGACTTCTTTGCCGACTTGGAACACGCCACCAAGATGGCTTGGCCTCGACCTAAGATGCTGATTATCAATTACCCCCATAATCCTACGACGGCAGTGGTTACGGTGGATTTTTTTAAACGCATCGTCGATTTTGCAAAAGAAAATCAGATGATGGTGGTGCACGATCTGGCCTATGCCGACCTGGTGTTTGATTGCGAGAGGGCGCCGTCCTTTCTTTCCGTGCCGGGCGCAAAGGACGTGGGTGTGGAATTCTACACCCTTTCGAAGAGTTATAACATGCCGGGTTGGCGGGTCGGGTTTTGCGTGGGGAATCGTGAGATGATCGGCGCGTTGACCAAGATCAAGAGCTATCTCGATTATGGTATTTTTCAGCCCGTTCAGATCGCCGCGATTATTGCCTTAAACGGCGATCAGTCCTGTGTTAAGGAAATTGTGGAGCGATATCGGCGGCGGCGTGATGTTTTGGTTGATGGACTCAATCGCGTGGGGTGGAAGGTGGAAAAGCCGTCGGCCACGATGTTTCTCTGGGCCAAAATTCCAGAGCAATTTGAGAAAATGGGGTCGCTTGAATTTTCAAAACATCTTTTAACGGAGGCCAAGGTGGCCGTATCACCGGGCATCGGATTTGGCGAGTATGGCGATGATTACGTTCGGTTCGCTCTGGTAGAAAACGAACACCGCACCCGCCAGGCCATCGCCGGCATTAAACAAATGCTACAGAAGGGCTAATAGAACGTTCTCCTTCATAAATAAGGATGGACGTACATGAGGAAAGGAGATGCGCCATGAAGATAAAGCAGTACATTCACACACCCACCGTTATTACCCTAATCCTTTTGGGGATGATGACTCCACTATCTCTGCAGGCGGCCCTTGTCTTTGTCGAACAACCCAAGTTAACTGCATCCACTCTAGGTCACTTTTTTGGCGCCTCCGTCGCCATTGATGGTGATACAGCCCTTGTGGGGGCATATAAGGATGACAATGCACGGTGGGATGCTGGTGCGGTCTATGTCTTTACCCGTGATCCTGTGACCGGCACCTGGAGCGAACAGGCAAAGCTAACCGCTTCCGATGCTAGAATAGGTGACTCCTTTGGCTACTCCGTTGCAATAAATGGTGATACTGCCATTATTGGTGCACATGGAGACGACTACCCTATTTTTGAGACACCTTGGTATGACGATGAGGATTTTTTCTCCACCTCCTATACTAACTCTGGATCAGCCTATGTTTTTACCCGCGACCCTGCAACCGGTACCTGGAGCCAACAGGCGAAGCTAATAGCCTCTGATCTTGGGCTGTACGACCACTTTGGCTTCTCCGTCTCGGTGAATGGCGATACAGCTATTATTGGGACCCCTGGTAAGAGCAATAATGCGGGGGGGCACTCAAGCTTGTCCTCTTTTTTTACGTATTCCCCCATTGCTATGGCACCACCGCTACCTCGGAGTGGGCACTATTATGGTGTGGCCTATATATTTACCCGTAACCCAACAACGGGCACTTGGAGCGAGCAGGCGAAACTAACGGCCTCCGATGCGGCGCGTAACAATGAATTCGGCAACGCCGTTTCAATTAATGGGAATACTGTTCTCATCGGTGCTCCTGGAAATAATAATGGAGGGTTAGGCCTTGGTGCAGCCTATGTATTCACCCGTGATCCAGTAAACGGTACCTGGAGCGAACAGAAGCTAATGGTATCTGACACGGCACACAGTAAAGGTCTCGGCAACTCTGTTTCGATTGACGGTGATACGGCCCTCATCGGGGCAAGGTTTGGTGATAATTCTGTCTTTTCTGCTGGTTCTGCCTATATATTTATCCGCAATCCAACAACCAATACATGGAATGAACAGGCCAAGCTGACTGCCTCGGATGCAGCTTCATTTGATCAATTTGGTAGCTCCGTTTCGATTGAAGGCAATACCGCCCTCATCGGAGCGAGTTTCAGTGAAGATGCGGTCTATTCCGCTGGCTCGGCCTATATTTTTACCCGCGATCCGGTTTCTGGCACTTGGAGCGAACAGACCAAATTAACCGCCTCGGATGCGGAGCGTTATAGCGAATTTGGTAACTCCGTTTCTATTGATGGTAATACCGCTCTTGTTGGGGCATGGAGGACTGGTTATTCGGATGGGTCCGCCTATCTGTATGTTACCGAAATTTGCGATGGAGTAGATAACAACACAAATGGTCTGATTGATGAAGGGCTACCCGATACAGATGGTGATGGGATTGCCAATTGTATAGATACCGATCACTGCACCCATGTTTCCACCGATGATAATAACGCCTGCACAATAGACATTTGTGATCCGGCAACAGGAGGTGTAAGCCATCTGCCCGTCAATCCAGATGACAGCAACATTTGCACCATAGATATATGCGA
>SBBA01000100.1 GCA_005239925.1 Candidatus Troglogloeales bacterium
CTCCAAGATGGTTATATGGGGAGGGATCAGTAATGCTACTGCATCAAATACTGGTGGATCATACGATCTAGTGAATAATGACTGGATCAGCGTTACCACCACGAATGCTCCAACAGCAAGAAGTGGTCACACGGCAGTCTGGACCGGCTCTAAGATGCTTATCTGGGGAGGTTACAGTTATCCCGCTGGCTATTATCCCGGTATCGGCGGAGTTTATGAGTAGAGGTTTATAGCCTGCCGCAAGGCAAATGTCCGACGGTTTGACATAAAAAGTATACTAAGGTAGATTGTCCGCGCAAAAAAAAAAAAAAGACCGTTGGCAAACACAAGTGAAACAAAGGAGGAAATAATGACGGGTATCGCAAAACAAGGAATCCTTGTAGGTTTAATATTACTGGGGGCCTGCTCCACCTATACGGGTAAGGGGTCATACACCCAACCCGGAATCAGTAAAAGGGAAGAAAGTATGACCCGTTCGCGTAAGAAAATGGATACCCCAGAAAAGGATCATCAATCCCATGCCGCATCCCACGGTGGTAAAGCAGTACACTGGAGCTACTCGGGAGAAGAAGGTCCGGCGCATTGGGGGGATCTCAGCGAGGACTATGCCGCCTGTAATGGCAAGAATCAATCGCCTATTAATTTAACAGGCTTTATCGAGGCGGATTTGAAACCCATTGAGTTTACCTATCATGCCGGAGGAAAGGAGATCTTAAATAATGGCCATACCATCCAGATTAATTATAAAGAAGGAAGTCGGATTGTTGTGGATGGCATCACTTTTTGGCTTAAACAATTTCATTTTCATGCGCCCAGTGAGAACCAGATTGACGGACAATCGTATCCCATGGAGGTGCATTTAGTCCACGCAAGCAAAGAAGGCCATCTTGCTGTTATTGGGGTTATGGTTGTCGAAGGGGCAGAAAATAAAACACTGACTCAGGCATGGTCCCATATACCGGCCAAGGCAGGCAACCATCATGCCCTCCTGGTGCCGGTTGCGGCGGCAGGACTCCTCCCTGCCAAGCGCGATTACTACCGTTTTAATGGCTCTTTAACAACCCCCCCCTGTTCGGAGGGGGTGCGTTGGCTGGTCATGAAAGAACCGATCACGGCATCCAAAAAACAAATAGAGACCTTCACTCGTGTGATGCACCATCCAAACAATCGGCCCATCCAACCGACCTATGCACGTCCTGTATTGCAGTAGGGGATGCCCGGTGGTTCTTATAAAATCATTGAAGGCATCGGGTAAAAAGACGACTGCGAGACAAGAACGATGATGTCCTTGCTCTGGGTTGGTCTAGGAGGCGGTCTAGGCGCTATTGCAAGGTACAAACTGGGCGGTATGATTTTACATTATACAGCGGACTGGCGATTCCCCCTTGGCACGTTCGTCGTCAATGTTTTAGGCTGTCTTATCGCTGGATTCCTGGCCGAGCTGGTAGAACAACAAGGAATTTTGAATGCAGAGACGCGTCTTTTTCTTTTTACCGGTTTTCTCGGGGGCTTTACAACGTTTTCCGCGTTTAGCATTGAGACCATGAGCCTTTTGCAACGGCATGAGTTCCTTATTGCAATGTCTAATATCGTTACCAGTGTTTCTGTGGGGCTGCTTGCCTTATGGCTGGGTATGAAGACCGTGCATTAACCCAGATTACGCAATAGAAAGCAAGGAATGTGGAAACACCGTTGTGGAATCAGATAAGGGAGAAAAAGGGTGCACACCCAACGGATAGGAAGGACTTTTCTGGCCAAAATGGCGCTTAAAATATTTTCGTCACATTTCGCAGTGTCTATTGCGTAATCCGGGTTAATGACGTGACGTTCGCTCACGTTCTAATGTTACGTGTGAGGCCATTGTTGTTCTTCTCTTCCACGCGGATTAAAACGGCTGGCTCAAAAACGAAGGGACTTTGATTGATGCGCGAAAGCGCGGCCTGAATATCCGCCTCCTTTGCCTGGTGGGTCATCATGACCAGCAAAACGCCATCTCCAGAAGAAGACCCTTTTCTTCCCTCCTGAATCACGGAGGCGATACTAATATTATGTCGTCCCAGGACCCCTGATATTTCAGAGAGCACGCCGGGGCGATCCCCCACCCGAAATCGCAGATAGTAACTGCTGTCAATGGCCGTAATCGGGCAAATGGGTAGACGCGTCCGTGTTTTGGGAAGATAGGCCAGGTGGGGCACGCGTGTATTCGTTCCGTTTTGAATGTTGCGAGCAATGTCGATTAGGTCGGAAACCACCGCGCTTCCGGTTGGCATAGATCCAGCGCCCCGCCCATAAAAAAGTGATTCACCCACCGACTCTCCAATGATATAGATGGCATTAAAAACGCCATTCACCTGCGCGAGCATTTCTTCTTTAGGAATCATGGTGGGGTGCACACGCGCTTCGATCTTGCCATCGAAATGTTTGGCAATCGCCAGGAGTTTTATTTTATACCCAAGGGTCTCGGCAAAGGTAATATCCAGAGGGGTGACATGATCAATCCCTTCCGTATAGATTTCTTCTATGGGCACCGGTGTGCCATAGGCGAGCGTGGCCAAGATGGCCAGTTTGTGCGCGGAATCGCCGCCACTCACATCCAGTGTGGGGTCGGCTTCTGCGTACCCTAAGGTCTGGGCTTCTTTTAACACGTCTAAAAATTCCCGTCCTTTTTCTGACATCTGAGTCAGGATATAATTGCTTGTTCCATTCACAATACCGAAAACGGCCGAAATGTTCTCTCCGGAAAAGCCTTCTTTAATGGCGCGTATAATGGGAATACCCCCTCCTACAGAAGCCTCAAAACCAACGTCTACATTTTCTTTACAGGCTGCATCGAATATTTCTTCGCCATGAGCAGCGAGCAACGCCTTATTGGCCGTAACGACATGTTTCTTATTGTAAATGGCATTCAAGATAAAATCGCGCGCCGGCTCGATGCCGCCCATCAGCTCCAGAATAATATCAATATCAGGATTTTGAATAAGGCGTTGCGGATCGGTTGTTAAGATGTCTGGGGGGACAGCGATATCGCGTTTTCGTGTGATGTCGCGATCGGCAATCTGTGCTATTGTAAGTGGGACGCCCAGACGTCGTGTAATCAGGTCTTTTTCTTTGGATAGGATGCGGACGACTCCGGTGCCAACGGTTCCAAAGCCTATTAAACCAACACGAATGCGATCTTTCATTAGAAAATGCGATCAGATGAGGTGAAATTTTCGCAGGACAGCGGCGACCTGTTCATCACGTTGACTTAGGGCCTTCATTGATTCAATCAGGGCATGAACCTGCTGACGATTTTCGGAAAACGAATCTTCAATGGCCTTTACTTTGGTCTCGAAGGGACGGATCATGGTGCGGCGATCCCAAATAGCAAAGCCAATGGTGCTGGCTACCACCGCGGCAAAGGCCGCAACAACGGTAATCATGATATTTGCCAAACGATCAAGCTGGGCATCCATACTGGCAAATCGAGCATCCATACTGGCAAATCGGGCGTTCATATCATCCCGAAGCAATTTGATTTCATTTCTTAGGGCAATTTGTCCTTCTTCCAAGCGGGTAAGGCGTTCAATGATCTCTCGATCGGAAATCCGTGGAGCGACCTCTACGGCATGCACTGAAAGGGGCACAAATAAAAACGACACAACAAACAAAATAATAAACCAGTCGCTTCTTGTGGGCACTCCGTTATGATTCACGCTTGTCATGAGGGTAGGGTATCTTTTCCATGATTGGGATGTCAATGACGTGTTGTCATAGGGACTTAGGGGTTGACATTAATCCTTAAATCGAAACTGAATCGGCACACGCACAATCACCGCGACAGGCCGATCCCCTACAAAGGCAGGATTAAAATTAGATTGCCGCATGGCAGCAATGGCTGCTTCATCAAAACCGAAACCGGCCTTCTTTTTAACCACGACATCCACCACCTCCCCGGTTGCTGAAATGGACACATCCAGAATAACCGTTCCTTCTTTCTCCCGCCGTTTTGCCTCCTCAGGATACGTTGGCGCAATGCGTGTTTTAAAAATCGGCATCCGGGTCACCTCAATCAGGGGAATATAAACCGTGCCACTTGCGCCACTATCACCCACGCCATCGGTGCTACCGGTAACCGATCCACCATCGCTCTCTCCTTCCAGTCCTGATCCAAAACCGGCTCCTGTTGGGTTGGCCTGCGCTATCTCATTTTGTATGGGTATGCCTTCTCCTTCTACAGAGGTCACGGCTTCAGAAGACGGATTTAATGGAATAAGCTGGTTTTCTAAAGACGGTGTTGTCTTGATGGGAAGTGGGGGTGGGGTCTCAGTCCGCTTATCCCCTCCCAACCTCCTCCTACTGGGGGGAGAAGAGGTAAGGGGAGACCCAGCTGGTATGAGCAGGGTAGGCGGCTTCTCTTTTATTACAATCTCAACAGGAATAGAGACAGGGGCAAGTGGCAGCGGGATATATAGACGAGACAACAGTAGAAGCAACAAAAGATGAATAAGAAAGGAGACCGACCCTGCGGTAGTCCATTGCTCCAAAGGTTTACTAACTAGACTTCTTGCCAATGGCATATTCACCGTGTTTACCATAGGAATACCTTCAACCCGGATTACGCAATAGACGCTGCGAAATATGACGAAAGCCTTTTAAGAGCCGTTTTGGCCAGAAAAGTCCTTCCTACCCGTTGGGTATGCACCCTTTTTCTCCCTTATCTGACCCCACAACGGTGTTTCCACATTCCTTGCTTTCTATTGCGTAATCCGGGTTCAAAGTCACTGGATTCCGGCTTAAACATTGCTGGAATGACGGCGTAGTTATGTAGTTGATTTAAGTAATCGTGTCTGTATTTCCAGACCGACCAACGGGCGTGACGACGCCTGCGGGAGGGCTTACCCGCCGTGGCCGTCGCCACTAGAATTCGATCATTACGCCTGCAAAGGGAATCAGTCCAAGGCCCTTTGCTGGCTTCTTGACGGAAAAATCGTCATTGTACGTAAAGCCGTAGGTATCCCGTCGATTATAGACATTCCAAATTTCAACGTAATGGGTGATAATGTAGGTGTTCTTTCTTTCCTTATATTCCAATCTTAAATCAAGACGGTGAGAGGCAGGAAGCCGATCCGAGTTGACCAGCCCATAGACCGGCCGATTAATTTTTAGGGTGGGGTCAGACCGGTGGTCAATAACCGGCGTATAAGGGGCGCCAGAGAGATACCGAAACCGCCCTCCAAAATTCCACCGATGGCTTAGTTGGACGCTCGCTACCAGTGTGGCCGCATGAGGGCGGTCATAATCAGACAATCGCCACGGTTCCTCCGGATGACTTTTACGTTCGCTTTCCGAATAGGCATAAGAAAGCCATCCGAAGAAACGATGGAGGGGCCGATGTCGAAGAAAGATTTCTCCGCCCTTGGCATATCCCACGCCATCGTTATTAAAGACGACGTCAGGCGTATTCGACGGCACAACCAGATGATCGAAGCGCTTGTAGTAAAGTTGGAGATCAAAGTCAAGCGCCGAAGAGACCTGATGCTCGTATCCCATTACATGATGGATCGAGCGATTTGATCCGATCGTGGGGGTTCCAAACCCTTTGATAAATTCCCCATTCTGGTTGGGCCACTGATAATAATATCCGTAGGCGGCCTTGATCCGTTGTCGGTCGTTCAGGTGAACCAGCGTTGAAGCCCTCGGACTCCAATCCAACGCGCGTGTTGGGTAAAAATAATCAACCCGCCCTCCCAGCGTGAAGTCCCACATGGGGTTAATATGAACGGTATCCTCCAGATAGGCCCCTCCCCCATAAGCCCTATCCTTGTAGTTTTCATCTACGCGAGGAAGATCGGTTACCGTACAGGAAGGTTCTCCCTCACCACAGAGCCGCACAAAGTGGGAGAGAATGGTATACCAACCATAACCCGCCTCAAAGCCAGCGTTCATGCGATGTTTTGAAAGGTCGTTGATAAAGCGGCTGCGAAGTCGAACCTGATCTGCCTTAACGGTCAGGGTAAGATCAGGCCCAAGACGAAGGTTCTGAACATTATAATCATTAAATAGGGTGAGCGTGGACTGCATGTGGTCATTGATATCCGATTTCAGAGAGACCCCCTGGGTATGCCCTTTCATCTTCAAAGACACCTGGTTTGCAAACGGATCCCGCGCGTCGACCTCATGTGATTTAACGAAAAGGTTGTCGTAGGAGCCAAATGAAAGAAAGTTAAGTTGATGGTGTGTGGACAGTGTGGAGGAAAATTTAATCTGGTAATCGTTAAAGATCGGGATGACCGTCGTCTCAGGGTCATTGATGATATATTCTAGGAACCCGCGTCGCATGGCAAGATAAAGACTTGAATTTTCGGAAACAGGGCCTTCCACCCTCGCTTCAGAAACGGTTGGATTGATATCCAGCCGAGCGCCGAGCTGATCGGTTCGGACCTCCCAGCTGGTTATATCCAGCACCCCGCCCATGGCGGAGCCGTATTGTGTGGAAAAGCCACCGGCATAAAAATCAGCAGAACGGATCAGATCGCTGTTGATGGTACTTACAAAACCGACAAAATGGAGCGGCTGTAAAACCGGCATGTGATCCAGCAGAATGGCATTATCAAACGGCCCCGAACCGCGGGCCAGAAGCCCACCGGCATACCCTCCCTGATGCATAACACCAGGGAGGTTTTGGATCGCCATGATGACATCACCGCCACTGCCGGGGATTTTTGTGATCTCTTCTTGTCTTAAGGTTTGGCGTCCAGGATCGGGTGGTTTCCGTTCGGTCTCAACAATAATCTCCATCATCGCTATGGGTTCCGGTTCAAGGTAAAGCGTTACCGGCGGGTTCTCTCCTTCATGAAGATCAAGGGGCATGGGTTCCGGCTTTTTATAATTCACGGCGGCAACCAGCAGGCGATATGGGCCGGCGGGAACATCAATAAACTGAAAGTCACCGGAATCGTTCGAGAGGGTGGACTCCCCGGCAGGATCAAGAAAGAGGTTCACGCCCGATAGGGGTTTTCGTGTTCCTTTTTCCAGCACATGGCCTGAGAGGGAGGAGTTGGCATGGGCATGACCCGATAGGAAAAAGACGAGGATGAAAAGGGAGAGAACAATTTTTTGATTCATGTGCTGCGGAGTGTAGCAGTCGGAGTATATTCTTTTCAATTTTCATAAAAATAAATTTCCTGACGCCCAGGCGTGGCAGATTCATGCCCAAGACAAGAAAGATGATGAGACAAAAGAGGGGATTCAGGTTGCTTCCGCATTAACCTTTTTCAAGGAATTTGTGTGGGGCGACTCTAAAAGCCGTCCTGAGCAGCCTGATTGCAAGGCGCACGGAGCACAGATTCGACTCGAAATCTTGTCGTTTCCCTCTTCAATCCTGTATCCTTTTTTTTATTAATCTTTTCCCCATCCGTATGCCATCTGTATGTTAGGCTGGTTTACACTGGCCTCCGATCCATCTGGCGATTATTTAAAAAGCGATGCAGGAGAAGAACTGAAGTTCAAGATGACCCAAACCTATATTGCAAAAATCAATCCCCCCCGCGTGACGCATGTGTATCCGCGTGACCGGCTCTTCAAAACGCTGGATCAATCTCCCGTGCGACCGGCAGTCTGGATCTCTGGCCCGCCCGGGTCCGGCAAGACCACCCTGGCCGCAAGCTACCTTACTATAAAAAAACAGTCCCCAATATGGTATCAGATCGACTCCGGCGATAAGGACACAGCCACCTTTTTTTACTATTTGCGGCTGGCCGTCGAAAAAGCCGCTCGCCGGAAACACCCCGATCTGCCTCTACTCACCTCCGAATATTTAATGGATGTAGCCGCCTTTACGCGAGGTTATTTTAGAAAACTATGGGAACGGCTTGCCCATCCTGTTGTCCTTGTCTTTGATAACTATCAGGAGATCGGTGAGGAGACGCCATTCCACGATATGCTTTGTGTCGAACTTATGCAGATTCCAGAAGGAAGCCGAGTGATCTTTATCAGCCGTAATGAACCCCCTGCCGCGTTTGCACGCCTTAGGGCAAGCCAAACCATAACCCGGATAGATAGGCAAGCATTGCAGTTTACCCGAGAGGAAACAAACGGGCTTATCACATTACGCAAAGAAGACAAGATACCTAAGGCAACACGGGAGGTTTTATACCGGCAAACAGAGGGTTGGGCCGCGGGGATAATCCTGATGCTCGATCAGATCAAAACCCAGGGGGGCATTGTTACTACTCAAAAAACAGATGGGGCGGTATTTGATTATTTTCTAAAGCAAGTATTATCGCAGGTGCCAGCGGCGGTTTTCGACTTTCTATTGCGATCCGCGTTTCTACCCTCTCTGACAGTGAGAATGGCAGAACAGGTTGCCGGAACCCCAGCCGGTTTTGCGGAAAAAACGCTGAAGAGCCTTTCCCGGCAGCAATTTTTTATTACCTCCCATTCCGATGGCGTCTATCGGTACAACGATCTTTTTAGGGCATTTCTTGTCGCCCACGCATCCAAAACCTTTACACCCGATGATCTGACTCAAATACGCAATCGTGCCGCTGTTTTGCTGGAAGAAGCAGGCCAATTCGAAGAAGCGATCGAGTTATTTCGTGAGACGAATAACTGGCCTGGTATCATCCGGATCATTCTAAAGAATGCCCCCTCTATGCTTATGCAGGGAAGATATAAGACACTTCATGATTGGATCAGCTCCCTACGGCGTGAGATGCCCTATGCGCATCCCTGGCTTTTGTACTGGTGGGGGTATGGCTCTCAGCCTTTTAATCTCGCACGAAGCCGGGAGTTGTTTATAAAATCGTATCGATTATTTGAAAGTCAGATCAAAGATAAAGACACGGACGCGTCTTTAGGCCTCTTTTCAGCCTGGTGTGGGATTATTGAAACCTTTATTTTTGAGTGCGGAGATTTTAAGGGGATTGACCCCTGGATTGCCCTGATGGAAGAAAAACTCGCTTCGCAGGATGGATTTCCCTCTCACGAAATCGAAGCGCGTGTAGTCTCCAATATGGCCTTTGCCCTGACATTCCGACAGCCCGATCATCCTGATATTGGGAGGTGGGTGGAACGATCCCTCACGCTGGTTGCCGGTATGGACCGGCCGGATATTAAGGTGCGGGCCATTAACAGTGCGGCCCTTTATTATTCCTTTGTTGGGGATTGGGCGAAAATGGGACGACTGATTGACCTGCTCGAATTAGGAAACGATGCCAAAGTCAACAAACCTTCCTTTGAAATGTTGGGCTACTATCTTGTACAAGCGATCTATTACTGGACTTCCGGGTTGCCTGGGCGTTGTATTGATTGTGTTGAGAAAGGCCTCGCCGTTGCCCAGACAAGCGGCGTTCACATGATGGATCACCCGCTCCTTTTTCAGGGCTTGTATGCCAGTTTGAGCACGGGCGATCTTCAAAAAAGCGCGGTGTTTCTTAAAGCAATGGGTGCGCTGTTTTCAGAGAGCAAATTTCTATCTGCCGCACAGTATTATTATCTTGTTGCATGGGAGGCCTGGTTAAAAAGCGACCTTCCCAAGGCGATTGAATTTTCAAGAAAGGGCCTGGAGATGGCCATACAGGCCGGCACCCCTTTTTTTGAGGCCCTTTGCCGGCTTGGGCTGGTACAGGCGCTTCTGACGCAAGGAGATGTGGCGATCCATACCCATCTGAAAAAGGTGAACGCCCTTGCCCGAAAGATGAAAGGGAACGTTCTGATTTCGATGTCGCTTCTTTTGGAGGCGCAACAAAAATTAGTGCAGGGGGATGAAAAGGGCATAATGGTACCGTTGAAGGAGGCGTTGCATTTAGGAAAAGGGTATGGGCATTGTAACATTCCGTGGTGGAATGCGAAGGTGATGGCGAAACTTTTTGTGATCGCTCTTGAACAGGGGATTGAGGTGGAATACGTGCAGCGTGTAATTCAGAGGCAGAATATTTACCCGGATTCTTCGCCGCTTACGGTTCCAAACTGGCCCTGGCCCATCAAGATTTTTACTTTGGGTCAGACAGCGATTTTGAAGGAAGACAAACCGATTCAATCCAAGGGGAAAACGCAGAAGAAGCCTTTGGAGTTGCTCTATACCCTGGCCGCCTTTGGTCGCCAGGGAGCGGGTGAGGCACAACTGACCGAATCGCTTTGGCCGATGGCGGAAGGGGACAAGGCCCATTTGGCACTGGAGATCACGATTAACCGACTGCGCCGATTTCTGGGGCAAAACGAGGCGATACAATTACAGGAAGGGTGGTATAAGCTTTCCGAACGGCATTGCTGGGTGGATGCATGGGCGTTAGAGCAACTGTTTATAAAGATCGAAGCGGCGCTACAACAGATGCCGAATGAAATAAGAAAACAGGAGATTGATCACCTTTCCGCAAAAATTCATGTCTTGTATAAAGGGGATTTTTTAGGTCATGGGGCCTCTTCCCAGGTTGTTCTCTATCGTGAGCGTTTACATATCCGATATTTGCGCTGTGTCAGGGGAGTAGGCGCTTACTGGGAAAAGGCCGGGGAGTGGGAAAAGGCGGAGACCAGTTATCAAAAAGGGTTGGATCTTGATCCCCGGGCAGAGTTGCTTGTACAGAGATTAATGACACTCTATCAGAAATTGGGTCGTCAGGCCGAAGCAATGATGGTCTATCAACGATGTAAAAAGATTCTTCTGGCGACGTTGGAGGTGGAGCCTTCTGACGAGACCAAACGGATTTATCGATCCCTTCGCTCTTCTTCCTCGTAGGGGTCTTCGCAAGAAAATAACCACCTGTCATAACCTGCACCGGAAAAAGCCGCCAGGCAATCCCTTGACTCCAAAACAAAGGTAAACTTCCTCACTCTCTTTTTTTAACAACCCCTTGTCCCCTCGCAGAGGTCGCACCCCCTTTTTTTTGTGGGAAATTTTTCACAATCTGTATGCTATCTGTATGCTCGCTCCCTTTAAACTGGCCCTACAAGTAGGGGCAATCCACGCCGGGTCGCCCCAAGGTGCAAGGCGAGCAAAACAAGGAGAACAAACATATCAAACTATTTTAAAACACTCAATAGACTCGCAGGTCTTATGCTTTTGGTATTTGCTATCAGCGGATGCGGCGGAGGGGGCGGGGATGGTGCAACGATTACCCCCCAGCTGTTTACGCTTACGGTGCAAAAGAGTGGAACCGGCTCGGGCACCGTCACGTCAACGCCGACTGGAATTGCTTGCGGGGCAACCTGTTCCGGCTTGTTTCCCAGCGGCACATCGGTTACGTTAACGGCAACAGCAGACGCAGGATCGGTCTTTACCGGCTGGTCGGGCAGCGGGTGTACGGGTACGGGCACATGCGTTGTGACAATGGATGCGGCCAAATCGGTTACAGCCACGTTTAACTCCGATTTTGCTCAACTTTTTGCACTTACGGTAAACAAGAGCGGCGCCGGCTCGGGTACAGTCACGTCAACGCCAACTGGAATCGCTTGCGGGGCAACTTGCTCCGCCTCGTTTCAAAGTGGCACGTCGGTCACCTTAACAGCAACAGCCGCGGCAGGTTCGGCCTTTACCAGCTGGTCGGGTGAAGGATGCACAGGCACCGACACCTGTGTCGTTATAATGAATGGGGCCAAATCGGTTACGGGAACCTTTGCCACATCATCAAGTACGCCGCCACGGCACTGGGGAACCGCCACGCTAATTGAAACGAACAACTTAGGAACTGCTGTGAACCCCCAGGTTGCCGTGGGTCCCGCAGGCAATGCTATTGCCGTGTGGGCACAATTCAAGGAGGGGGTACATGGACTAACCGACATCTGGGCCAATTGGTATTCCGGCGGAAGTTGGGGAAAACCTACGCTCGTTGAAACAAACGACGATAGGTTTGAACATGCCGTCGATCCCCAGGTTGCTATTGATCCTTCCGGCAACGCCATTGTCGTCTGGATCCAGCGTGACCGTGACCCCTCGCAAGGGTACGATAGTGTCTGGGCCAACCGATTTGTACCAGGCGTCGGTTGGGAAGGGGCCGTGTTGATTGAAGAAATTGGCTGGTATGCCCGCCAACCCCAGATTGCCGTTGATCCTTCCGGCAACGCCATCGCCGTGTGGATGCATACGGAAGGGGGTTCCTCGCATAGTATTCGGGCTAGCCGATTTACACCCGGCATCGGCTGGGGAGGGGCCACGCTGGTTGAAACGATGGCGGGAGATGCCCGAGACCCCCAGGTTGCTATTGATCCCATGGGTAACACCACCATTGTTTGGCAGCATCATGACGGAGTACGGTATAACCTCTGGGCGGGTGGGGGAGGCGGCCAGCTTTTGGAAACAAATGATGGAGGTGTTGGTCCTCCCCATGTTGCGGTTGATCCTTCCGGCAATGTCATCGTTGTGTGGCCTCAACATGACCCCACGACAGGGTTCACGAGTATCTGGGCAAGACAGTTTAACGCGGGTGGCGGCTGGGGAGCGGTCACACGGATTGCTGAATCGAACATCAACGCAAGAGATGCCGAACACCCCCATGTTGCCTTTGATAATGCTGGTAACGCCATCGCCGTGTGGTCTCAGCTGGCGAATGAAAACCGGGCTGACATCTGGTCGAACCGGTTTGTACCCGGCATTGGCTGGGGAGTCCCTGTGCTGGTTGAAACAACCAACTTGGGAGGTGGCTTTCACCCCCAGGTTGCCTTTGATAATTCTGGCAATGCCATCGCCGTGTGGGATCAGGTGGACGTCCCAATATATTCCAGAGATATCTGGTCGAACCGATTTGTACCAGGCGTCGGCTGGGGAACGGCAGAGAAGATCGAAACGGTTGTCGGAATAGGCACCGGGATTCCCCAGCTTGCCGTTGATCCTGCGGGGAATGCTATTGCCGTGTGGCATCAGCATGATCCAACAACAGTGGAGAGGAGAGATATCTGGGCCAACCGGTTTCAGTAGAGGCGCTTTGTGTGTCTCTCATCCTAAGGGGGCGGATTTCACCCGCCCCCTTTGCCTCTTCTGGGAGAAGGCCGGTGAGTTGGAAAAGGCAGAGGCCTGCTACCTGCGGGGCTTGGATCTGAATCCGGCAGCCGAGGCGCTTGTCCAGCGACTGATGATGTTGTATCAGAAACAGGGTCGTCAGTTCGAGGCGATGGGAGTTTATCACCGGTGTCGGAGGGTGCTCTTGACGACATTGGAGGTGAAACCTTCCGACGAAACACAACGTATCTATCGTTCCCTTTGATCCCCTTCCCTGTAGTTGGATGTATATAGAGGCAATCTGCCCGAGGGCACCTATGTATACCTTAGAAAAAACAGATCAGGTCCTCATTGCTATTGTTGAACGTGAAGTTTTTCCCAGAATTGCCTGGGTGAGAGAATAGGAATCTTCTCTATTTGGCCGATTTCCAGAAGCTCCCTATCGCCTGTTACAAACAGATCGGCGCCCACGGATATTACAGCGGACAGGATCAGCAAGTCACCCTTATCTTTTAGTTTGATCCCTGGCGGTTTGCCAGGCGGAGCCAGTTGGGTATCCTGCCGCATCATCCCAATGAAATGGTCAATGAGATTCCAAGGCACGTGGAATTTGGCCGCTAAAACCTGCCTTGTTTCACTTAGCACCTGATCGGAAGTAAGGAGTTGGTGGGATGTCAAAACCTGACGCAAAACATCTGCGCAAAGCCCACGCGTTGCCGCCGCACTTACCAGGACATTTGTATCCAGGAAAACCCTCACGATACTTCGGTGAAAACATCTTCGTCCGTTAGGTAACCCCTCGCCTCCGCAAAAGGCATGATCTTGCGGCGAAGCGCTTCAAACTGACTGATACGAAGTTGCCGACGGAGGGCCTCGCGCGCGATCTCGCTCCTGGTTTTCCCCAACTGGCGACTGGCCTTACCTAATAGATCGTTTAAATCTTCATCGAGTCGGATTGTCAGAACACTTGTCTTCATGTCTTACAATGTACTACATTTTTACCTTCCTGTCAAGGGTAGGGAGGTATAAAGACCCCCCCTTTTTTTTGGGGGGAAATTGTTCACAATCTGTATGCTCGCTCCCTTTAAACTGGCCCTACAAGTAGGGGCAATCCCCGCCGCCCCAAGGTGCAAGGCGAGTAAAACAAGGAGGAAGGACAATGTCAAACCATTTTGAATCACTCAAAAAAATCGCAGGCTTTATTCTTTTGGTATTTGTTATCAGCGGATGCGGCGGCGGAGGGGGTGGTGGAACCAGTAACCCGGGCCCCAGTTCCTTCACCATCAGTGGAATAGCCTCCAAGGGGCCGATCCAAGCAGGGGCCGTTACTGTATATGCAGTCAACACGGACGGAACAAAAGGAAGGCAGCTTGCTACTGCTGTCACCAAAGGGGATGGTTCCTTCACGATAGTGGTCGCAGAATATTCCGGTCATATTCTTATCGAGGTGACCGGCGGCACCTATCCGGATGAGGCAACAGGAAGATCGGTCGCACTGACTTCGACATTAAGGGCGTCTGTTTCGGAGGTAGATATAAAGGGTAAACAAACATTTACAATGAATGTCACACCGCTTAC
>SBBA01000213.1 GCA_005239925.1 Candidatus Troglogloeales bacterium
ACGCGAAGGGCCAATGGAAGATAGTTATAAATCCCGGCAGAAAGTTTGCGGATCATCCCGGCCCGCAGCATCAGCTTATGGCTGATGATTTCAGCATCGGCGGGATCATCCCGAAGGGTTGGAATGAGGGTTTGAGAGTAGCGCATTTATCGTAGGGGCAACCCTTGTGGTTGCCCAACAAGAGTACCCACAAGGGGCAACTCAACCTCGCTCTTGCGTGGAATATGTAACCTTCGCTCAGCAACCAGTCTATCAACCTCTTCCAGCAAAACCGATTCCAATTCCTCGGAGGGCACCTTGCGGATAATTTCACCGCCGCGAAAGAGCATGCCGACTCCCCGCCCACCGGCAATGCCAATATCAGCCTCTTTCCCTTCACCGATACCGTTGACTACACACCCTAGAATCGAAATGTCAATTGGTTCGGTAATATGCGCGAGTTTGCTCTCCAGCGTATTGGCAAGGCGAATCACATCAATTTCCAACCGCCCACAGGTGGGGCAGGCAATAATATTCACGCCGCGACGCCGCAGATGAAGGGATTTTAATATCTCAAATCCGACGCGCACCTCTTCAGTGGCATCCCCTGCCAAAGAGATCCGAATGGTATCGCCAATTCCTTCCGCCAGCAGGAGACCCAATCCCACCGCCGATTTCACCGCACCGGTTGCCACAGTGCCCGCCTCGGTAATGCCAAGATGGAGCGGATAATCCGACTGTTTTGAAAACAGGCGATAGGCCTCAACCGCCAACCCTACGTGCGAGGCCTTTAACGATACCTTGATGTCATAAAATTCCTCTTCTTCCAGAATCGCAATATGCCGCATGGCCGACTCCACCATGGCCTCGGCGGTAGGGTATCCGTATCTTTCCAGAAGGTCTCGTTCCAGTGAGCCTGCATTGACCCCAATCCGGATCGGCACCCCCTGATCCTTCGCCATTTTCACCACCTTCGTAACACGTTCCTTGGAGCCAATATTGCCGGGATTGAGCCGCAGCCCATCCACCCCAGCCTTTAAGGCAGCAAGGGCCAGATGGTAATCAAAATGGACATCGGCAATGAGGGGAATGCGGATTTGCGATCGTATTTTGGGAAGTGCCTCGGCCGATTCGTTGTCGGGAACGGCGACGCGAACAATCTCACAACCCGCCTCTTCCAGGCGATGAATTTCAGAAACGGAGGCCGCAATATCACGTGTATCGGAAGTGGTCATGGATTGCACCACCACCGGCGCATCGCCGCCAATCTTTACCGATCCGACTTGAATCTGTCTTGTTTTTTTACGTGTGATTTGCAACTTTTATACTTTAGTCCTACTACAACGATTCAACTCTCCAGCCCCCGTTCAGCTACCAGCTGACTTTAGCACACACTTAACACAGTATAGGGCATATTGTCACCTATGGATTATGATGTGTCTCTATTTTGTTGTAAACCTTCCTACTATCTATGGCCGGACTTTCTTGTCTGCAGAAAAGCTCCGGCATCATTTTCTGGAGCCATGCCATCACTTTTGCAGCAGCTTCTCTTGCCTCACGAGCGTCTTCTTCGGATGGCATAAACCAGTCATCTGGATATCGAATTTCAACGGCATAGGGCAATAAGAGGAAAAGGTCATCACGTAGCGATTCGGCATGTGGCTCCAGTAAACAAACCTTTTCAAGAATAAGAAGAAGATCGTGAGAGATTGGCGGTTGTATGCTATTTACAACCAGATAGGCCTTTAGAAATTTTTCCGCCGCTTGTTGACAATGGAAGCAAACTGTATCAAAAGGAACTTCATCCGACCCCAAATTGTTGTCGGCATTCAGCAAATCGCTTTTTGCTTTTGAAACCCATTGCTGGCCGGCTTCAATTTTCCCGGACATAGAGTGTCTTACCCTCTTTCAGGATTGTGGAGACAAATGAAATCTTCGATTCTTTTCTTTCTTCAATTTCTTGAGGTGTATAAACAAGAATATCCATAGCAAAGGGATAAGGGATAAAGAGTTTGTAGAGGTCACGGCTTCTTTTATGTCGAGGGAGATCACTTTGTGCAATAACCAGCAGGTCCACGTCGCTATGCTCTCGTGCATCTCCCCTTGCATAGGAACCGAATAAGATCACCCGTTCCGCATGAGCAGCCCTACCTATTTGTATGGCAACACGCTTGATATTATCTTGGTTAATCATCGCCCAACCCAATAATCAAGGGCAATTCCATTTGAAAACGCCTCTAATAAAAAAAGACGAAAACCAGAAGAGATGGAGCTTAAGGGCCCTGAACTTCACTGTTAGGTTAAGCGTCTACCCGGGATTTGTAAAAAAGCGCATGATGTCGTTATAGAATGCAAAGACCATTAGCGAGGCCAAAAGGAAAAGACCAACCTGGTTGGCCCTCTCACGCGCCCCAATACTCACCGGACGGCCAATAACGGCCTCAACTAAAAAAAAGAGCAAATGCCCCCCATCTAGGATAGGAACAGGGAAAAGGTTGATAATCCCCAGATTAATACTGATAAACGCCGTAAAAAGGAGTACATTTAAGAACCCTTGTTCGGCCTGGCTTGCGGCCATCTGCGCAATCAAAATCGGGCCGCCAATGTTATCACTGGATATTTTGCCCTGAATCAGTTTTATGATTCCGACAAAATTAAGCTCAATCATACTCACGGTACGCTCCATTCCCAGGCGCAACGCAGAAAAAGGATCGTATCGTTTGATGAAGGTCTCCCCCTTCGACTGAATCCCCATCACCCAGACCGGTTTTTCTTCTCCAAAGACATCAGTCATATTCTTCTGAGTTGGCGTGATGATCAATTCCTTCTCCGTTCCCGCCCGCGAGACCATGATATGGAGCGCCGTGCCGCCGTTTTCTTGTAATATTTCCCGAATCTCTTCCCACTGTGTCAAAGGCTTGCCATTGATGGAAAGAATTCGATCCCCCGACTGCATCCCCCCCAACTCTGCTGCAGAGTCTTTCGCAATCTCCCCTACATCCGGCGTAAGAAGCGGAACACCCACCATAAAGACACCGGAAAAAACAAAAAAGGCCAGAATAAAATTAAAGAACGGGCCGGCCACGACAATGGCAACCTTTTTACCAAGCGATTGCGCTAAAAAGGAACGTTCTACAACTTCAGGGGCTACCTCCTCGGTTGGATCATCCCCTAACATACGAACATACCCGCCTAACGGGACCGCCGAAATACAGTACTCCGTTGCCCCCCATTTCCGCGCCCAGATTTTAGGGCCAAACCCCAGGGAGAAGGTCTCCACTTGCACGCCGCAAGCCCTAGCTATAATGAAATGCCCAAATTCATGAAAAAGAATGAGTATCCCTAACACCAATAAAAAAGTGACAACCGCCATCATGATCCTTACTCCTTAAAATAATTCACTAACGATATATAGATATTATATGTGTCCATTTCATCCACCGCAACCGCTGGGTATACCAACGTCAATGGGGGTGCTTCTACTTTCTACTGACGGTTTGAATACACCGTTCTGTTTTCAACCCGGCCCAACGATCTGCGAGCAGGACATCATCCACTGTATTGATGGGGGAAGGGGAATAGGCATCCAACACCTTTCGGATAATCTTGTGAATATCCAAGAACCCAATGCGCTTTTCCAAAAAGGCTGCAACAGCACTTTCATTGGCCCTGTTCAACACGGCAGGCATCGTTCCACCCGTTTGAAGCGCTTCCCTAGCTATCGTCAAAAGCGGAAACGACTTAGGTTTGGGTGGCTCAAATGTTAGTGAAGGAAACGCCGTTAAATCCGGCAGCTTAAACGGAAGCGACTCTCGATGCGGGTGAAACATCGCATAAGCAATAGGAATACGCATATCCGGAAACCCCATTTGAGCAATGAGGGATCGATCTACAAATTCAACAAAAGAATGAACAATACTCTGTGGATGAATCACCACATCAATCTGGCTCTCCGGCAGATCAAAAAACCATCGGGCCTCAATCATCTCAAATCCCTTGTTCATCAGGGTGGCGGAATCAATAGAAATCTTCGGCCCCATTTTCCAGGTGGGATGCGCCAGCGCCTCTTTTTGGGAAATCGTCTTTTTCTTTTGCTCCGACAAACGAAGCAGCGGCCCCCCAGAGGCCGTCAGGATCACCCGTTTAATTTCATGCGACTTTCTATTTTCCAAAAGCTGGAACAGGGCGGAATGTTCACTATCAACCGGAAGAACGGCCACGTTACGGCTCTTCGCCTCCCGCATCACCAGTTCACCTGCCATCACAATCGTTTCCTTATTGGCCAACGCGACCGTCTTATTAGCATAGATGGCGGCAAGGGTGGGCAATAATCCTGCCGACCCAACAATGGCGGAGATAACACGATCTGCCGCAGGTAGAGAGGCCGTTTCAATCACCCCCTCCGGCCCGCCCAGGACCTCGGTTCCTGTCCCTTGGAGCCGTTTGGCTAAAATAGCTGCAGCGCTCTTATCGGCAAGGGAAGCGACAGACGGGCGAAACGCCTTGACCTGCCGCTCTAAAAGGGCATAATTAGATTGAGCCGCCAGGCCAACCACCTGAAATTGATCGGGAAAACAGCGAACAATATTCAGTGCGTTTTTTCCGATAGAACCGGTAGAACCTAATATGACAATTTTTTGCATCTTACTTGTCTCGCCAATCTACTTTTCTCAAAGTATGTCATTCCGGCATGATTCTAGCCGGAATCCAGAACTGTCCGCATCGGCTTAACCCTGGATTCCGGCTTAAAGATTGCCGGAATGACGGGCGTTTATCATAAGGCTATTTAGTAACAGCATACTAACCCACTACAAAAACCAAGTAATAATAAAGCACAGGCGCGGCAAACGCAACCCCGTCCAGTTTATCCAATAGCCCCCCGTGCGCGGGAACCAGGCCGCTTGAATCTTTCACACCGGCGCTTCTTTTAAACAAGGATTCCACAAGATCACCCAACTGTCCCACGCCGCCCAGAATGAGAGCAAGTAACACAACCTCGCTCCAAGCAAAGGGAAACGATTCGGCAATAAAAAGCCATCGGGCCAAAACACCCCCTGCGACAGAGATCAGCAATCCCCCTATAGCGCCGGACACGGTCTTATTGGGACTAACTATCGGATAGAGTTTCATCCCACCAATCGTTCTGCCTACATAATAGGCGCCGGCATCCCCCCCCCAAATCACAAAAAGGAGAAAGAAGATAAAGCCAATTCCTTCAGGCTGTTGTCGGATCGCGATACAATGCCCTAGAAAACCGGCTAGATAGAAGATACCGATAAACAGAACCGCCGAATCGAGAAGGGCGTTTTGGATTTGTTGAAAGAAAAAGAGCTGAAAGATTAAAAGCGCCAGGAGCATTGAAATAGCCAGCACAGCAAACGATAGGGGAGGATTGAAATACAACCAGCACAAAAGGAGAAACCCCAGGCATAGCCCCAGGTAGACCAGAGGGGTATTCTGTCGGAAGTAAAACCGATAAAACTCGTATTGGGCCCGTAATATTGCCGCTGATACCAACAGGAAAAACAAGAAAGAGGGCAGAGACGAGATGAGCAGATAAAGAATAGGGAGTAGAAGGGCCGCGACGGCCAGCCGACTTTGCGAAAACTTCACACGCCCCTTTTTTGATCTCTAAAATGGAAATTTTCCGGATGCAACACCTTGGGTTTTACCCCTTTTTTGGGTGCGACTTGTCCAAAACGCCGCTCTCGATTTTGGTAATCCAGCAAGGCCATGAGCAGCGCCTTACGTCGAAAATCAGGCCAAAGCGTTTTGGTAAAGTACAGTTCGGTATAGGCCAGTTGCCAAAGAAAGAAATTACTGATACGAATCTCTCCGCTGGTGCGAATCATGAGGTCAGGGTCCGGAATCGCCTGGGTATGAAGATAATCCGAAAAAGTTTCTTCTGAAAGGTCTTTTAAGAGGATCGTCTTTTTTTGAACGGCATCAACTACTCGACGCACAGCATTAATCAGATCGGCACGTCCGCTGTAGCTGAGCGCCAACACCAGCGTCATGCCGCGATTATGTCTTGTCTTTTCTTCTACCGTTTGTAACAAGCGAATCACTGGCTTAGGGAGCCGATCAATCTGCCCAATCGCGACAAGCCGCACCTTGTTTTCCATCAGGCTGTCTAACTCCTTCTTGAGATAAAAGCCCAGCAATCGCATGAGCTGTGAGACTTCCATCGTCGGACGATTCCAGTTTTCGTTCGAGAAGGCATACAGGGTGAGATACTCAATGCCCACTTCGCGTGCCGCAGTCACCACCTCTTGGACGGCCAGGATTCCCTCGCGATGTCCTGCGATTCGGGGCAAATGCCGTTGCGCCGCCCAACGCCCATTTCCATCCATAATAATGGCGACATGCTTGGGAAGATGGGCTAGGTGAATCATAGACAGCAGCCTTTCCTCACTCAGTTTTTCTAGTTCTTTTTTAAGGGTCTCCATTTGCTATTCCAAAACCCCTGTTTGATGTTTTTCATAAAGCCGACGCTGAAACGCATCCAATATCAAATCGCTGTCATCCTTCGCGGTCAGCGTCATCGGCATCTCAGCAAAAACATTTCCCGTCATAACATTATGAATCCGGGCTACAACCTTCTGAGAGGGTTTTTCCTCAACAAGCTGATCCACGGGAGCGGTTAGCGTAATAAAATAAATATTGCCGTGAGCCTTAGCCTCTTCAAGTGTTGATTGAGGAGAAAATGAGGCTACAGAAAAGCGACCTGTGTCTTCTAACGCTAAAAGAAACTCGTGCAGAAGGTACCGATCATGATCCAAACCATCGGCCTTGATGCCAATCGGAATACGCGCCTTGGTTATCCGAACTTGATCTCCGGGACGTACTAGCGCGCCAGCACCAATGGGCCTTGCAATCACCCGTTCCCTGTCGATTTCCACCACTTCCAATAGCGTAACTTCCTCTTCAAACTGCCCCAAGACAACACCGGTCACAGGATGATAGAATGGCTCCCCTGTACGATAAACAGAAAGCAGGACACCTTCAGATAGGCCATGCCGATTTTCCATTTGAATCGAAATTATATCCCCATTGATATCCAAAACTACTCCAGACGCCTTTGGGAAATAGGTGGCAATCCCTCTCGCCATATCGTCCAGATTTCCGTACAGAGCCTCGGCATTGGACCTGTCGGGGGCAATCAGGATCAAAAAAATCAAAAGAAAAAAAACTTTCACTTGCATTTTTCTAGCTCTTTTATTCTTATTTGATATACTAACTAAAGAGAGGAGTTGAGAATATGATTCTTCAACAAAAAAGTCAAATCAGTAAAGCCCTCCTCCTTCCTCTGGCACTCATACTCATCGTTGTTCTTTGGGGTACAAATTGGGCCTTTGCGGTTAAGCCCCAACCGCCCCTCTCACTCTATCTCTCTACAACCGGTCGCTCCAACAATCATATCGAGGTTACATTGGAGGCCTTGGCCAATATGGATATTGAATCCACACAGCTTTCGCTTCACTTTCCTGAATCACTGGCATTGGTTGAAGGAGAAGAGGAATGGACCGGGCCGATTCCACTGGGACAAAAGAAAAGACTCACCATTCTGCTTCAAACCATTTCTTCCACCCCGGAAAAAGTCATCGGAAAGGCCATCGTTAACTTACCCGAAGGTGGATCATTTGACCAACAAAGCATGATAGAAATTAATCCGAAAAAGACACCCCCTTCTAT
>SBBA01000242.1 GCA_005239925.1 Candidatus Troglogloeales bacterium
AGGGAGTCGCCCATACCGATTTTTTCGGTCAGCCGAACGGCAACAACCGGGTCCATCAAGCTTAATACCTTTGCCGATTGCTTTTTCTTCATACGCGGAATAATCTCAAGAGAAAACACGTCGTTCATATTCTGAAGTCGTAACGCCGCCTCTTGAGCAGGCATCTTGTCATAAACGCTGGCCAGGTCTTTAAACCGTTTGTCCTGTAACGCCTTTCGATCCCGTTCTTTCTTTTCTACGGCGGCCATGTCCGCCGGTTTTTCTTCAGGCGGGGGAAGATCGTCCTCTCCTGTGTCTTCTTCTGCGGTAGCATCCGCCGGTTTTTGATTTCTTTTCTTCTCGGCATCTGCCTTGGCCTTGGCCCTCCTTTGTGCTGCTCTGGCCTTGGCGGCTTCTGTCTTCTTCCTTACCAGATCTCTTTTAGCCTCCGCCTTGCTTTTCACCGGCGCCTTTTTGGGGGCCTCCTCCTCTTTTTGAACCTCCTTTTTCTCTTCCTCAGGTTCCCCTTTTTTAGCCTCTTGGTTGTTGCCTGTGGCTTCGGGCCCCGTCTTTCTTGTTACTTGCCTGGCCTCCTCTTTTCTGACCTCTTCTTTTATGTCCCTGACCTTGTCGGTTTGAGGCGCCGCTTCTTTCTTTTCCATAGCGGCCCTTTTCCTCGCCTCGGCCTCACTTCTTTTCATCTCTTTTCGAACGAGCTTTATTTTTTCAAGCTTTTCGCTCACCTCCTGCTCCAAAATACGAAGTCGCTGTTCTTTGAGTGCAAGCTCCTTGGCCTGCTTGTCCAACTCCTGGCTTCGCTGATCAATGGCCTTGAGTAGACCCGTCGGGGTCATCTCTTTCCGCTCTGCCAGCGTTTTGGTCGGCAGCAGAAAGATTGTCAAGGCAATAAAAGATAAGATAATGCCTCTCTTATTCATGATCCACCAAATCTCTTAATTTCAGTCGTCCACTGATTTCATCAAGAACCGCCTGCTCTTTTTTAAAGAGCTGGTTCAAATAGGCCCGCTTTCGCCTTTCTTCTACGATCTCAACCACCTTTCTTTCTTTAACGGCCATATCAAGCAGAACCCGTTTTTCCTCACAAACTGCCTCCTGATGTGCGACAATTTTCTTTTGGTGCTTGATGCCTTCTCGGAGATTTTCAATAAAATCAAAATAAAGGGTCACCTCATCGGCGGAGACAAACCTCTTTTGCAGGTTGGTCAGGGCGGTGAGCGTCACTTGTAATTTTTTACCCAATTGGTTGAGCCGTTCCTGTTCCAAAATCAGGAGGTTTTTCGCAGCAGCCCATTCACGATGTGCCTCTTCTTCCTGAAGCGTACGCATAAGAATGACAGCCGATAGTCGAGATTGATATGCCATTTCCTAACCCCCTTTTGCAACCACCCGAGCAACAGCATTCACCGACTCGTCGAATGAGGCCGGGGTGTTGATCCCCTGTCGCAGGACGGCCTGTAGGTCGTCCCATTTATGAATCGCCTCATCCACTTTAGGTGAGCTGCCCGGTTTGTAGGCGCCAATCTGAATTAAATCCTCCGCCCTTTTATAAGCGGCCAGTAACTCTCTGAATCGTCTTGCATTCTCGTTCTGTTCAGGAGAGACGATATCTACCATGACACGGCTGATACTCATTAAAATATCCACCGCCGGATATTGGTTGGCAATGGCCAGGTCACGAGAAAGGACAATATGGCCGTCTAAGATTGATCGTGTGGTATCGGGGATAGGGTCGTTCAAGTCGTCTCCATCGACCAGAACGGAATAGAGGCCGGTAATCGAACCGTTGCCGGGGGAGGTTCCCGCCCGTTCCAACAGTTTGGGCAGCAGGGCAAAAACGGAGGGGGTGTACCCCTTGGTCGTGGGAGGTTCTCCAATGGCCAGTCCAATCTCTCGCTGTGCGTGGGCAAGGCGAGTGAGCGAGTCCATCATCAAAAGCACCTGCCGATTCTGATCCCTAAAATATTCCGCGTAGGCCTGCGCGAGGAAGGCGCCGCGCCGCCGTACCAGCGGAGGTTGATCCGACGTGGCCACAATGACGACGGAACGTTTCAACCCTTCTTCCGTGAGGTCGCGTTCGATAAATTCCTTCACTTCTCGGCCCCGTTCTCCGATTAGGGCAATGATGTTCACGTCGGCTGCGGTAAATCGTGCGATCATTCCCAGTAGCACGGATTTTCCAACACCGCTGCCGGAGAAGATACCCATTCGCTGTCCCTGGCCCACGGTGAGCATACTGTTGATGGAGCGAATCCCTAGATCAAGCGGCTGAGTGATGCGCTGCCGCCCCAAATGAGAGGGGGGAGCGGCGTAAAGCGGGGTGTAACAGGATGAGATAATCGGGCCGCGGCCGTCAATTGGATTACCCAGGCCGTCCACAATCCGACCAAGCAAGGCATCGCCGACCGGGACATCGGCTGCCCCGCCGATGTTGGTTACCGACGTGCCAGGCCCTACGCCGGTGAGGTCTGAAAGTGGCATCAACATAACCCGTTTCTCACGGAACCCAACCACCTCGGCCAGCAATCGCTCGCCTCGTATGTCGATAAGTTCACACAAATCGCCGATGACACAGTTGGGTAAAAAACATTCCAATGTCAGGCCCACCACACGGGACACACGGCCCCTGATGGGAAGCGTTTCGATGGCATCAACTTGATCCAGGTAATAAGTAACCGCGTGTTTCATCTCTAGCGCCTTTATACGCTTTGTGGGTGTCCCCTAGTGTAGCGTCCTATCAATTCATTTACAATCGTCATTCCGGAAATTTTTAATCCGGAATCCAGAGCTGTCGGAGTCAAAGCGTTCGACACTGCCCGCAATGGCGTAACCCTGGATTCCGGCTAGAATCATGCCGGAATGACGTTTGGGTTGTGGACTCAAGCCCGACTTAACGCCTTTATGCTCGTGTGGACCTCCCACACCGTTTTTGCGTAGATAATTTCAGTGTAACAATATTCGCATGCCCAGACCGACCAACGGGAGGGCTCCGCCCGCCTCCGCCCGTCGGCGGATTAGAGGTTGGGCAGGAGCTTCTTTTTAATTTCGGCGAGTTGTGTCTCCGGCCGGATATCGACAATGCGATCCTCTGTTTCTATAAGACAGTCTCCAGGTTGCAGTTTGGGGTCGGCTTCAATCTTGATGAAGTCGATCTTTTCAGCCGTTTCCATGATCTCCGGGCTTTTTTGTGAAAGCCATTCCACCGCTTGTGGGGCAATCCGAATTACCGCTTCCTTGGCCGGCGCAATGTTTTTTAATGCCTCCTGAATTAACAAAAGAATCATCTCCGGATTCTGGGTGAGTTCCTCTTTCACAATTTTTCGGGCAATACCCAGTGTAACTTGTAAGAGATCGTCTTCGGCGGCAAGGACAATCGTCTCCGTGAAGGCCTTTAAGTCCTCTATTAGCCGTAAAAGCAGTTGATTAGACTGGTTCCAGGTTGCCAGTTCTTCCTCTCGGATGGCCTTTCCGGCAACCTCTCCCTCGGCAAATCCCTTGGCCTCTCCTTCAGCAAACCCTTTGGCCTCCCCCTCGGTAAATCCTTTGGCTTCTCCTTCCGAAAATCCCTTGGCCTCTCCTTCGGCAAACCCTTTGGCTTGTCCCTCGGCAACCCCCTTGGCATACCCTTCAGCAAACCCATTGGTCTCTCCCTCATCCAGTCCCTTGGCATACCCTTCAGTAGACCCCTTGGCCTCTCCTTCCGCGAACCCTTTGGCATACCCCTCGCCATAGGGAGACAAGATAGGAGGCATTTCCGGTTGAGGGGCAGGTGTCTCAAGATCAAGAGAGATCGTCTCTTGGGCGATGTCAGGAGGCCGCGTAACTTCTTCTAAGACAAAGCGTTGAATCTCTTTATCTTTCCGATTCTGGCGTTTTACAACTTTGGATTTAGACCATGGCATCTTTTGCAGATTTCTTTCCGCCAATGGAGATTTTGCCCTCATCGCCCAGTCTCCTTAATACCTCTACAATGGCCTTCTGCGCATCTTCCACATCGCTTAATTTCATGGCCCCTCTGCCCTCAATATCCTCCCGCAGTGTTTGTCCTGCACGCTGCGACATGTTGCGGAAGATTTTTTCCTTCACGCCATCGGACGCAATACGAAGCCCAATGGCCAACTTATCCTTGGGAATATCTTTCATGGCCGTCTGCATGGTTGCATCGTCAAACTTAGCAATATCTTCGAACACAAACATGAGTTCCTTAATGGATGCGGCCATCTCAGGATTGCTTTGCATGATCGCTTCCATAAGCGGTTTGGCGATACCCGAATCGGTTTCTTTCAAGAGATCGGCAACAAACTTAATACCCCCGACCTTTTCAGCCTTCTCTCCCGGTGCGATGCCCATCCGCTGTAATTCGGCGGCCAGGGCATCACTTAAGGTTTCCATAATCTCCTCGATAATAGCCGGGGGTAACTCGTCGAGACTGGACATCCGGATAACCACATCCGTGCGAAGCTCCATATCCAGTTCGCTGATAATCCAAACGGCCTGTTCCGTCGTAAGATAGGTTAGAATCAACGCAATGGTTTGGGGATGCTCTTTATGAATGACTTCAAGAATGGCCTTCGGCTCGATCCACTCCAATACAGCAAGCTTGGGTGAGGCCGAAACCTTGCCTTGCGCATTGGGATTGAGGCCTAGCGTGGTTTTGTACAGGGATTTTAATTGTTGTCTTTTTTTGAAGAACCCGCCGGCAGATTGGGCAAGAAACTCTTGCAGAACCCCGGTCTGATTTTCGTCTGGGACAGGAGACACCTTGGGGAGATTGATCCCCAACCTGCGAACATCGTCCGGTTCCAGGTTTTTGAGCACCGCAGCGCTAACCTCATCACCCATCGCTTCCAAAAGAAAGGCTATTTTGGAATAATTATTAATTTCCGTATTAGGTGTCTGTTCTTCTAATAAGCGAGATCCTGTTGACTGTTGCACTGCACTCCCCATGAAGGATCATTATTGCCCTAAATCCTCTCTTCCCTGCCACTCCCTTTCCCGGCAGGAAGGGAATCGTTAGCAGGGCAAGCCATTACCTGCTCGTTAAGATAGCAACTAGCCCCCCCCCCTAATCATTTGCTTCAGCATATCGGCGGCCATCTTGGGATCCTGTTTGGCCAGCTCAAGAACCTGTTGCGACAGCTGTGAGACTGAAGGCGGCGTTTCCGCTTCCAACTCCGGTTCTATCGGCGCTTCCAGTACCGGTTCCGGTTCAGGCGCTGGCTCAGGCTCAGGTTCTGGCTCAGGTTCTGGCTCCGGCTCTTCTTCCTTTTCCTCAAGCTGTGGTCGAGCCGAGGCCTGTAATAGCTCTTCTGGGGAAGGTGGTGGCGGAACATACAACAAGGCCTTCATAATCGGACGAATAACAAAGAAGAAGAGGAATATGACCAGCCCCAATCCAACCGCATAACGGATTAGCGGCATCCACTCACCTATATTAAACCCTGGCTCTGGCATTAACGGGCCCGTCTCAAACGGAATATTGACGACAGAGACCTCGTCTCCTCGCTCATCGGAGAACCCCATTGCATTCTTAACAATCGTCTCCAATTTTAGCATTTCATCGGGGGTACGGGCAACATAATTTCGGGTAGGTTTCCCATCTGCACCGACTACGGTTGTATAGGTGCCATCCACGATAACGGCCACGGAAAGTTGTTTGATCGTCCCGGGCGCCGCAATTGTTCGCGTGGTAACTTTATTGATTTCATAGTTGGTCACCCCATCGTTCTTTATGGTTTCGCTTTGCGAGGTAACTCGTGCCGGTTCCGGCTGTACACCTCGTGGCAGGTTGGATGCCACCCCAGGCGGGGCCTCGGTGCTTTCGGAGGACATCACGACCTTCTCTTCTCCCAACTGTTCGCTGCGCGGCACCTGCACTTCGGGGTCAAACTTCTCCTCCATCTGTTCCACTTGATCGAAATTCAGCACCGCTGCAACACGCACGGTGGCCTTATCCATGCCAACAACCTGCTCCAACATGGTTTGAATCTTCTGTTCCAACCCTTTTTCCATCACATTCTTGTGTTCCAACTGGGAGTTGGATGCCGCGATTTGGGTATCGGATTCTTCTGGCCGGGAAAGCAAACGTCCGTTGCTGTCCACAATGGTCACCAGGTTGGCATCGAGGCCCGATACGGCGGACGCGACCAGGTGCTTGATCCCTTCTAATTGATTGTCATTCAGGTGTTTCCCGGCGCGCAGGGAGACAACAACCGAGGCGCGGGCCTTCTCCTGCTGCTCGACAAAGAGGGTCTTTTTCGGCATAACGATATGGACGCGGGCGTCACGCAACACCGAAAGCTGTTTGATGGTGCGCGCGAGTTCGCCCTCCAGGGCACGTCTGTAATTAAGCTCTTGGACGAACTCAGTGACGCCGATGGTCGTCTTGTCAAAAATTTCAAATCCGACGCCGGGCTTTCCGGGGAGTCCTTCCTCGGCCAGTTTGAGTCGAACCGCAGCGACTTTTTCCGCGGGAACGAAAATGGCGGTTTTGTCCTCTGAAACCTCGTGAGGAATATTTTCCATTTTTAATTTATCGATAATGGCCTGAACGTCGTCTGAGGCAAGATTCGAGTAGAGCAGCTCCATTTTAGGGAGTTCTACCCAAAGAAAAATGGCAAATATGGCCGCAATGGCGCCCGCAAAGGCCCCGAAGATGGCGAGCTTCTTGCGCGTGCTCATGCCCGCCAAATTTTCCATTATTCGTGAAATAAAGTCCGGCATAATCCTTTTCTTCTTTCCGCTACGAGCGGAAGCGAACGGAGCCCTCCCGTTGGTCGGTCTGGGCCTACCGATGTCGTTACACTAAAAATTACCTATGTAAAAATAGTGATGTCACCAACAGAGAATCTAAACCACTGGATTCCGGCTTAAACATTGCCGGAATGACGACATTATGGTGATCCCCCAATAGACCTATGTCTGTTTGTTATACCCCGCTATATATTTGTTTCTCCGTATAGACCCTTAGTTTTGTGTAGCCGTATCCGCATGCCCAGACCGACCAACGGGAGGGCTCCGTTCGCCCCCGCCCGTTGGCGGGTTAGATTTGCATGCGGGAGACTTCTTCGTAGGCCGCAATAATTTTGTTGCGAACCTGCATCATCAACTGAAAGGAGACGTCCGCCTTTTCAATGGCAATCATGGTTTGATGCAGATCCTGCTTCCGTCCCGTTGTGAGGTCGACAATCGCCTGATCCGCCTCCATCTGCACATCGTTCACTTTTTGAATGGACTCTTTCAGCGTCTCTGAAAATGTTTTATCCGGTTCCCCGAATCCCAAGGTATATTCAGCCCTTTGCAGTTTCTCCAACGGGCCTGGTTGCGACCTACCTGAAATAGATTCAATAGCCATTGTACTTCCTCCTTTATACTTATACCCCCTCCTCCTCCCTTCCCTCCCCCGCGAGCGGGGGAGGGAAGGGTGGGGGGAGGAGGGGAGTATAAGTATAAAGGAGGAAATACAATGGCTATTGAATCTATTTCAG
>SBBA01000151.1 GCA_005239925.1 Candidatus Troglogloeales bacterium
GCCGCCTGTGGATCAGGTCCGATGATGCAAATCAACGAAGACTATTACGAGCATTTAACTGCAGAAAAGGTTGACCGCGTTTTAGAAGATTTAAAGCGGGACGGGAAATCTTCTCTTGCTACACAAAAATTCAGATTACCCATGGCGGTCTAGGGGCGTATTGTCCCTGCGCTTCCTTCCAAAAAGAGACTCCTTCATCATGAGGTCTTCTTCGATACCGATCCATCAACACCCCTTCCCTTAAACCGTAATCGCTGACATAAACAAGGTCATAATGGCAAAGCTCCATCAGTGTCAGCAGGATCAATATCCCTGCAAGAATGACATCCTCTCGCCCATGCTCCAGGCCAGGGAGGCGACACCGTTCCACAAGCGACAACGGTAACAATTGATGCAAAATCGCTTCGATGGCTTTTTTTGATAAACCATACCCATTAATCTTGTCAGGGTCGTAGGTGGCCATCTGCTGATCCATAGCGGCGAGCGTCGTGAGCGTCCCCGCAGTTCCACAAAAAAAAGCATTCTGAGGACATACCGACACAACCTCCTGAAGCGTCATTGCCACTTCACGTTTGAGGATGTCGCACGCCTCATGGGTGGTAGGAGTTTTGCGAAGATACCGTTCGGTGAGTGCGACGACACCTAACGGCGTGCTCATCATTTTCGAGGGGGTTTCCCCTTCCGCAATAATCAACTCGGTACTCCCTCCGCCAATATCAATCAACACTATCGGCCCAATCCGATTGGGAAAAGCCAGGCTGGCTCCCAAAAAGGTAAGGCGGGCCTCTTCAACGCCTGCAATCACCTCTACGTCAAACCCGGTCTGTTCTTTAATGGACACAAGAAACGCTTGGCTATTTTTGGCTTCGCGAAAGGCAGAGGTGCCGATCACGGTTAATTGATCAATCGTGTACTGACCCAGCGTTTCTTTAAAGGCGCGTAGGATGCCCATCGCCCTTTCCATGGCCTGGAGCCGGAACGATTTCTCTTCGGAAAAGCCTTCGCCTAATCGGGCAATTTGATTCTCTGAAAAAACAGTTGTAAACCTATCCTGGCGTATCTCCGCAACCAGAAGGCGAAAGGTATTGGTTCCCAGATCAATGACGGCGGACAAGCCCATTTACGTTTCCTCCGGGTCCGTACCCAACTCTTTTTTTCGATCGAAAAGGACCGACTGAAACTCTTCGATCTCGGCCTCCATCCGTCTTTGATCTTCCAAAAGCAAGGCAATTCGTTGATAGGTGTGTTTCTTTTCTTCCTCTGAAATAAGGGGCGCGTTCCCCGTGAGGCCATCCATGGTTTGGCGGCCCAATATCTGGTACATATCAAAAAGTTTCTTTTTGACTTTCATGAGACGGTACCCCAGCCGAATCTCTTCAATTTTAAAAAAGGCCTCCTCCGGTGCACGGATTAATCTTTCCCGCGTCAACACGATACCCTGTACCAGGTCTGAGTACCAGGATTGTTGTCGGGACGCGGCCCTCCATTTTTTAATTTGATCGTAGAATGACATGGGTTTTTTTAGGTTACTCTGTGTCCAACATTTTTTCCTGCCACCGCCGCACGCTCATGACATCAAGATGTGAACAACTTGGCCAATACTTCAATGACTGCCTGGCAACTGATATTGATTCACTTTTGGGCACTTCTAAAAACCATTAAGCAGCCTCCGATGTCATGTCGAGCGGAGCGAGAAATCTCAAGGGCCTGATAGTATTGAGAGGAGAGATTTCTCCCTACGGTCGAAATGACAAAAGTGAAAGTTTCTGTTCAAACACTATTTATCATAGTGATATCGGAATGACACAAAATAGACAATGTCTAATTCTACTTTATATACGATCCGGTGTGTGTGATCTATCCGCCTCGACCAGAATCCTTTTAGATTATATTTAAGTGGCTCTGGCTTTCCAATTCCTTCAAAAGGCGATCTCTCGATTTTCCTGATGAGATCGTTAATCTTCTTTAATTGCTTCTTGTCCGTGTCAAACCAGTAGAGGTAGTCCTTCCAAGCTTCGTTGGTGAATTGTTTATCCATCCTCCAGCAATTCTCTTCGTATCGTCTTTTTGTTCTTTAGCTGTTCAATCGATTTCCTCAGATGGTTTGCATTTGCCTCACTGCTAAGAAGGTAACTTGTTTCAAGCAAACTATTGTATTCATCAATGGAAAGGATAACGAGATTCTCATTGTTTTTTCGGGTAATAATGAGGGGATCATGGTCAAAATACGCCCGATCCAGATAGGTTTTTAGATTTTGCCGTAAATCAGAATAGGAAATCGCGTCCATAATATTGATCTCTTGTACAAGATACTGTACGCACTTAAAATTGTCAATAAAAAAAGAATGTCTGATCTTCTTAACTTTGCATAGGGCTTACCCCACCGCTAGCCACTCGATTTTGCCCTTCCACTTTCGTTCCAACGCTGCCCAGTCGAAACCAAGGGCATTGGCTGACATGCAAAACGGAAGAAAAAACCATCTAAAAGAGGCCATTGATAACCTCTATTGGTCATTGTAAAATAGGCCATGTAACATTTTATGATTGCGCCTGTTTTTTAAATCAATACCCAAGCAGCGATATGTGTTGACAAATAGCCGCATGAGAGTCACTTTTGGAAATTCGCTTTAGCAGACATGCAAAAAAGCAAATGAAATGGAGGAGGATTTCCGAAGTAGAAGTTGAAAAAACGTTGACCACACCCGAGAGAATAGAAGATTCGATAAAAGAAAGAAAAAACGCATTCAAACATCTTAATGGAAAGTGGCTTAAAATAACGTTCAAAGAGGAAGAGCATCAACGGATTGTCGTAACGGTAATTGACAAGAATCGATAGAGGTATACCATGAAAATTGAGTATGACCGAGAGGTTGATGCCCTTTACATCCGAATTCAGGAAAAAGAGGTATCGCGCACAAAAGAGATAGAAGAGGGAATTAACCTGGACATGGATGATGAAGGCAAAATCATTGGTTTAGAGATTATTGGCGCGACAGAACGGTATAGCCAAAAAGACCTTTTTAATCTATCCACTGAAAATCTTATATTCGAAGGCTCCGTCAAATAAGCAGCTAAAACAGGTTTGGCCTTTATAAACGTGGAGGGGCCTAGCCCACCGCCAGCCACTCGATTTTGCCCTTCCACTTTCGCTCTAGCGCGGCGCGAAGGGAAACACTTTTGGGTTGATCCAAACGGGGATCGGCCGTAACCCAACAGAAGGCCTCGGTGCGGGCCGACTCCAGAAGCATCGCGTCGCGCAGCAGATTGGCTACTTTTAGTTCCGGTAACCCTGATTGCTTTGTGCCAAAGAACTCGCCGGGGCCGCGTATCTTTAAATCTTCTTCGGCGATTTTAAAACCGTCCGTGCTCTGCTGCATCACCTGCAACCTGGCCCTCGCCTCCTGCGACTGGGCAAATTCAGCAATTAAAAAACAGTACGACCGCTCCGCCCCACGCCCCACACGGCCCCGCAACTGATGCAGTTGGGCCAGTCCAAATCGTTCCGCATGTTCAATCATCATCACCGTGGCATTGGGTAAATCAATCCCCACCTCGATGACCGTCGTGGTGACCAGGATGTCGATTTGGCCCTCTCTAAACGCCCGCATCACCGCTTCCTTCTCCTCCCGTTTGAGCCTGCCATGCAAGAGCCCTATCCTGCGATGCGAGAAGAAACCGGTGGTAAGCGACGCGGCAATGGTCTGGGCCGCCTTCAAATCAAGCGCCTCCGATTTTTCAATTAACGGGCAAACCAGATACCCCTGACGGCCACGACGCAACTCTTCCTCCAGGAGTTGATAGGCCTGGGCACGACCTTTTCCATAAAAAAGTCGGGTCTGGATCGGCGTGCGGCCGGGGGGAAGCCTATCAATCACCGATAGATTCAGATCGCCATAGACGGTCAGCGCCAGCGTTCTGGGAATCGGCGTTGCCGTCATCACCAGAATATCGGGACGATGGCCTTCGCGGGGGTTGCACCCCTTGTCGGACAGTCGTGCCCGTTGCAGCACACCAAATTTATGCTGCTCATCCACCACCACCAGCCCCAATTTTTTAAAGGCCACCGTCTCCTGAATGAGGGCATGCGTCCCAATCACCAGGTCAACCTCTCCTGCGGCAATCCGTGTTAGAGCGATCTCTTTTTCCTTCTTTTTCATATCGGAGGCCAATAGCAGAAGAGAGAGGCCTAACGCCTCAAAATAAGGGGCCAGGTTAAGGGTATGTTGTTCCGCCAATATCTCGGTGGGAACCATCAGGGCCGCCTGAAAACCATTCTCGATTGCGATCAGAATGGCCATCATCGCCACAATGGTTTTGCCGGAGCCGACATCCCCCTGAATGAGCCGATGCATGGGGAATTCTGCGGCCATATCCTTTGTGATTTCAGAAAAGACGCGCGTCTGTGCGGAGGTTAGTTGAAATGGCAAATGGCCCAGAAACCGCGTTACCAGGCTGGAAGCAGTGTTAAATGCAATCCCCTTCTCTTTGGTTTCCACCTGGTTCTTGCGAAACCCCAGTCCTATTTCCAACAGAAATAATTCATCAAATGCCAGCCGCTGATGCATCAACGTCTTTCCCGTATTCAGCAGGGGAAGCGATGCCCCCTTTTCCGGAAAATGCAATTCACAGATTGCCTTTGAGAGGGGTAAAAACTGGTATTTTTCAATGAGTGAGGCGGGGAGTATTTCTGGAATGGCTGATCCATACTGGTTTAAAAGCATCCATATAATGGAGCGAATCTGTCGGCTGGTCAGCCCCTTGGTTTCGTGATAGACAGGGACAATCCGGCCCATATGAAGTTGCGGCTCATCCGCGTCAATCCGCTCATATTGCGGTGATTCCATTTCTAAATGGGATCTGCTATAGAACCCCGTCCGAACCTTTCCACTGACCATAATGTCATCACCCTTTTTAAATGTCTTTTGTAAATAGGGCTGATTAAACCATTTGGCCAAAAGAACGCCGGTATCGTCTCGAATCAGGGCCTCCACAATCTGCATATTTTTTCGAGCGGTTTGGATCAGAGAAATAGAGATGATCTCGCCATAGACCGTCTGTTCTTCGCCTTGCACCAGTGAGCCTATTTTTTTGATTTCGGTGCGATCTTCGTATCGAAAGGGGAGAAAATAGAGAAGGTCTTCCAGCGTTTGAATATTGAGCTTACCGAAGAGGATGGCCCTTGCTGGCCCCACTTTTTTAATATATTGAACCGAGAGATCCCAGGGAAAATTTTGGTTAGAAACAGCCGACAATGACATTCTCTCCAGTTTTTAGTATCGCCATCCCCCTCTTTACCAAAGAAGGGCTGGGGGAGTTTCCCTATTTAAAAACCCCCTTAATCCTCCTTTGGCAAAGGGGGAAACCAGAAAGAGCATAGGTTGAACCTAAAGCTAACGAGGAGCACGTTTTTTGCGTGTTTTTGCCCAACCTTGCCAATGCACCGAAGTTTATGATACCATTCGCCAAAGTTGAGTTCAACGAACGAAATCGGGGGAGAGAATAGTGGCGACGTCGTGTATGCTTTGCGGAAAGAAAAAACGGATCGGGAATAGGGTCAGTCACGCCAACAACAAGTCCAAGCGCTTTTTTCTTCCTAATCTCCAAACGGTGTGGGCAGTGATTGGAAGCGCCGCTCGGCGCATCCGCGTCTGCACTGCTTGTATTCGGTCTGGCCTCGTCGTAAAGCCAGGTTAGGGTCTCCGTACCTCTTTTCCCGCTTCAAGCTCTCAAAAAAAGCCATATAGAATGTGATGCCTTGACAGGGGGCCTCAGCTTCGTTAAGAATCGTCCAGCAATAAGATTTTATCCGAGGTCTGTGGGGCTGTAGCTCAGCTGGGAGAGCGCCTGGTTCGCAATCAGGAGGCCGGGGGTTCGATCCCCCCCAGCTCCACCATCAGACAATTTCAGACCCTGCTCACGGCACCCCACTTGTTCTTTCACAAGCGACGGCTGAATCAATACCGCTTCCCCCGGAGCATTTATCCGTATTGATTCCCCCGTCTAAGGTATCGTCACCAGAACCGCCGCTTAGGGAATCATTTCCAGCGTCTCCACTTAATATATCGTTGCCGTTGCCGCCATTTAATGTATCTCTTCCGGCTCCCCCCAAGAGGATGTCATGGCCATTGATACCATACAGTTTGTCATTTCCAGGCCCGCCCACCAGGCAATCATCTCCACCCCGCCCCCTGATCGTGTCATTCCCTCCAAGACCGCGAATCAAGTCATTCCCAGATGTACCTGACAAAATGTTATTCCCCGCTGTTCCGATGATTGTATTGGTGGTTGCCAGCAGGGGGCACTCATCAACAACATCCAAGATGCCGTCACCATCATCGTCAGGATCAACACAATCGGCCATGCTATCGCCATCGGCGTTGAAGAATTCCTCGTCCACTACACCATCCAGATCGTTGTCCAAGCCGTCGCAGAGATCGGGCGTTGACGCGGCATTGAGTGGGTCGGAGCCGGCCACAATCTCATTGATATCCGATACCCCATCACCATCACTGTCCATCCCGCCCGCAGAAAGGGGAAACGTCTCCTCAATAGCGGCAATCCAATTTGCAGCGGCACGCATATCAATCTTTTGCTCGATATGGATAAACTTGCCGCTCACGCCTATTGCCTCCACCCCACAGACATCGCCTGATGGCACATTGTTCAACAATCGCCCCTGAACATTGCAACTCCCATTCAAAGTACACAAAGGGGTATCCCCCGGCACCGTAATCACCCAGGTGGAGTTATGTGATGAAAGATTTGATTTTAGTTGGCTAAGTGTATCGCCAGCTAGAGGGGGCTCATCACGGCCATAAGTCATATAAACATCCACCCCTGAACAAGTGGATGTGCCCATACCGTGAAATTGCAACGCGACAAAACCGCTAATATTTTGATCCTTCAGTTTTTCCACCGTGCGATGAAATAGAGTTGCGTCATTGTGCGCTACATCTGCCTCCTGATAGGTTGTTCCCAGACACGGGGCCTGGCAAAGGCTGGCCGCCGCGTTAGCATGTCGGTGTGTTCCAGCCATTAAAAAGCTCCTTGCCCCGGTATTCTTAAAGACGCCGATCCCTTGCTCCCGTGTATTGGCGTCGGCCTTCGGGTGCGCAATCTGAATACTGAGCTTTCGTGTCGCGTTGGGATTGACAATAAACGTTCCCCACCCTTTATCTACTTTTCCGTCGCTGTTAGCGTCCAAAATTTCCATCAATACACAATAGGGCTGATTGTTTTCTGTATCGGTAAATGTCATCAGTTGGTAGGTGCTGACAAGGCTTGCAGGCAGGGTGATTCCGGTGACGCAATCGCCGGTGATGCTTCCTGCAAGCATATCGCTAACAACGGCGCCCCAATCGGTCTGTTCACTGGGGCTGGGCGGTACGAATCCCTCCGAGGCGTCCTCCGGCATTTGGGTGTTGATGCAGCTTGCCAATCCTTCCAGTGTTGTTTCCCCAGAACAGGTTAGAGCCTGTGAATATGCAGTGTGCGGAAGTACCCCTATTCCGAAAAACAATAAAGCAGCGAAAAAAACACGATTCGTATGCATTTTATATCCTCCTTAAAAGAGGCAACAAAAAGCCCATCCCCGTTATGAATAACGGGCAATGGGCAAAAGTACCTTTTGGTATCTTATTCTGTCTACCCGCATCCGAAGCCCCTGACATCGGTTAATGGGGCTAATGCTAATGGCATACCCATTTAAAGAAGGGAGCCGGCGATGGGAATCGAACCCGCGACCTGCTGATTACGAATCAGCTGCTCTGCCAACTGAGCTACGCCGGCTTATTTTTAAAAAGGCTCCATCTCGTTAGCAAAAGACTCCGGTTCCTTTACAATCGGCCTCTTTTGAGTGGGGGGCTTCTTTTTGCCACTTCTATTGGACGATTGTCGCGTCAGCAACCAGTCTCGTATGACTTCCTCCCTCTGCCCAAGAACCCCCATGTCCTTTCCGTTCAGAGAGGCGGTTATTCCACCCGCGTTGCCAATCGTCAACAGGAATCGCTCCGATGCATTCAACGTAATTACATCGCCAGCCCGAAGGATGGCGTCTTTCGTTTCTTTTCCATCAATGAGGACCCTGATCCACGACGGCTCACTTGCCTTTAGTAAAAGTGTAAGTGGGTTGGAAATATTCCGGGTCTGTACCGGTACAGGAGGCAATACTATCGGTGCATTGGCTTTCTTTATTACTAATGTTTCAACCGATGGAAATATAGCCGGTATCTTCCTTTCCTTTATCTCCGGCGTTTTCACAATGGCCCTCGCCTCTATCATTGGCATTGAGGATCCTTGCGATACCGGTGGCAACGAAGAGGGTAACTCCTTCGCCACCTCTGTTTCAACCAATGGCGGCGAGACATCCACAGCGACCAATGCAGATGGAGTGGGCTTGGGTGTTGGTGAGGGAACAGGGGAAGCCGTTTTCCCTGAGGAGGTTTTTGTTGGAGAGGACGCCTTATCGGGTGCAGCCAACCACGATATAAAGAGCAACAATAATGAGAGAACAATAGCCCCTACCCCAAATGTCTTCATAAAGCTATTAACCAGAGAAGGTGACTTCTCTACGCCGACGACCCCCATATCCAGTTGAGGCGCAACCAAAGCCGGAGCGGTTTTAGACTGTTCCACACCTATAGGTACAAGCTTCGGTACAGCCGGTACAATGGGAAAACGCTTGAATGTTTCTGCTTCATCCAATTGAAGAAATCGGGCATAATTTCTGATAAAGCCATTTCTGGAAACGGGATTCGGAATTTGGTCGAGACGGTCTTCTTCAATAGCGTTTAGAAAACGCTTCTGAATACGGGTGCACGCGACCACTTCTTCAATTAAAATGTGCCGCGACTCCCTTTCTTTACGCAGGTAGCTGCCAATTGTTTCCATAGAAGTGCAACTCACACTATTATAAATCGCCGTTCTTCCCTTCGTTATCGGCAAGGGCTTTTAATTTCATTTGCGCCTCCCTTGCGGAATCAGACTCTGGAGAAAGCGTCATCACCCTTTCAAAGAAGGGCCTTGCTTCTTTGGGCTGTCCCATCTCGATATAGACTTCGCCAATCTGGTGCAACACTACGGTATTGCTCGGCTCTATCCGAAGAACTTCTTGTAATTCATCTAAGGCCAATTTATATTTTTTCTGCTTTAAGTAAATGAGGCCCAGGTTCCAGTGTGGCAATTGGGGCGTTTCATATTGCAAATTTTTGATCGCCTCCTGGTAGGCTAAAATCGCCTCATCCTCTCTTCCAGCGATCTCAAGCGCCTTGCCCAAGTAATTCGCGGCCTCCGAATAATTTGGATCAAGGGACAGGACCTTTTTGAACGCCTCAATGGCCTTAGTATACTCCTGTCGCTGAAAATAAACATGTCCTAAGGCATAAAATGCCTCATGGTTCTTGGGGTCGGTATCAACCGCTTTTAAAAACTCGACGTACGCCTTTTGGATATTAGGAGGGGTTTCACTTAAGTGGGCCAGTCCCAGCTTATAATAGGACTCTGCCTCCTTCTCCTTTTTAATACGCCCCTCCTTTACACTGCAACCTACGCAAAGTAAGAGCAGGAAAAGGGCCCCTATCCTAACCGTGGAAAAATGGAGATTATACCGCATGTTCATAAGTGGTCAAATCATAAAACGAGGTATACCGATCCTTGATATCCCCTGCGGTTAATTTCCACATCCGGCGCAGGCCAAAGTCTTCAACACAAAAGGAGGCTACCACGGAGCCATAAACCGCGGCCTGTCGCAGCGTGGTTTCGGTCACCTCTCCCTGCTTGGCGAGATATCCCATAAATCCACCGGCAAAAGAATCCCCCGCGCCAGTCGGATCCACGACCAACTCCAACGGATACGCCGGGACGGAAAATATCTTCTGGCCATAAAACATCAGGGCACCATATCCCCCTCGTTTGATCACGAGGGTCTTTGGCCCCCACGACAAAATCTTTTTTGCCGCTAAAACCAAATTGCGTTCGCCGGATAGCAGCCTGGCCTCACCCTCATTAATTAGGGTCATATCCACTTTTTCCAATGTCTTTAGTAGGCGATCCCGGCATCCCTCAATCCAGAAATTCATCGTGTCACAGGCCGTAAGGCGAGGGGTGGCCACCTGGCGGAGCACGTCCTGCTGCAAACCCGGCTCAATATTAGCAAGGAAAATATGGGGTATATTGGAATAGGAACGTGGCAGTTTGGGGCGAAACGACTCTAATACGTTTAGTTCAGTTTTAAGGGTTTTGGCATCGTCCAACGCATTTCCATATTCCCCCTGCCACCGAAAAGTTTTACCCAAACTCCGTTCAAGTCCATCGAGGTTGATGCCGTGCCCCGTGAATGCATCCAAATGCTCCTTGGGGAAATCCTCTCCGACCACCGCAACCAAATTGACGTTGGTGAAGAAACTGGCGGCCACGGAAAAGTAGGTGGCCGATCCTCCCAGCTCTTCTCTGACCTCTCCAAAAGGAGTTTTGATGGAGTCAAACGCGATGGAACCAACAACTAAAAGACTCATAGTGCCTCTCCTTCATTTTAAATACTTTCCGATAATTGGTTTTAAATTCTTTTTGATTTTGCTTGTTATAAGACGAGGATCGGTCATGATGGCGTTCTTTAATGCCTCGCCACAACCACAGGTGCGCTCACGGTCTATTTGCTTCACCGCGGTCTGAATAATTTTTTTCGATAGGGCGACATTGGCCAGCAACACTTTGACTACCTGCTCGGTCGTAACGGGGGCTTCGGATACATGCCAGCAATCGTAATCGGTGGACAGGGCAATCGTTACATAACAAATCTCGGCCTCTCGTGCCAGCTTCGCCTCGGTGGCGTTGGTCATCCCAATGACAGCAACGCCCCAGTTGCGGTGCACCATCGATTCCGCCCGCGTGGAGAACTGCGGCCCCTCCATACAAATGTAGGTACCCCCTTTGTGAACGGTTGCCCCGGCGGCAATGCCGGCCTCTGCAACGGACTGGGATAATTGGGGACAGATCGGATCGGCAAAGCTCACATGGGCCACAATCCCACCGCCGAAAAAGGTGCTTTGTCGTCCCTTGGTCAGGTCATAAAATTGATCGGGCAGAACAATATGGCCCGGCTCAATCTCCTTTTTCATGCTGCCGACGGCAGAGACGGAGAGAATCCGGGTTACGCCAATCTGTTTCATTGCATAGATATTGGCCCTGAAATTGATTTCGGAGGGAAGGATGGTATGGCCCTTTCCATGTCGGGGCAAAAAGGCGACGGGAATGCCTTCCAATTTTCCCAAAATGAATTTCCCAGAGGGCTTTCCAAATGGGGTAGAAACGGCGACCTCCCGGACATTTTTCAAGGCCTCCATCTGGTACAGGCCGGAGCCTCCGATGATACCGATTTGTGCTTGTGCCGACGCTTGCACTTTGGCTTGCGATTTCATTCCCATGCTTCCTATTTTTTAGAGCAAACAGGGTATACCATTCCAGGTGTACAATTCAAGTTTTCAATGCAATTTACCAGAATAGGATCAGAAGAGGAGAAATGGAAGGTTAGATTAAGGGTGCCTATAAAAACTGCAAGCCTCAACCCCCCAGCCCCCCTTATCAGGGGGAATGCGGCCTCCAGATTGAAAGTCCCCCTGACAAGGGGGATTTAGGGGGTTTTTAGAGGTGCCCCAAAATATAAATGACACGTTTTTATGCAGAACTTTTTAAGCTTTGTTTCTAGTTCAATGACCCGGAATAGCACCAGAGTAGGAGAAATAAAAGACAATCTGATAAAAGATTAAGGCGAAACCGGTGCCGCAACTTCACCTGAAGCCGCCGGAACCGGGGCCGTGATGCCAAGAACCGCGATGGGCGTTGCCGAATCCACTTTTGTGCCATTGCCCAATTGACCCATGCCGTTGAATCCCCAGCATTGTACTTTTCCTTCATCCTGTGCTGCACACGTGTGGGCGTCATTGGTGGAGATCGACCGCACCCCAGCCATCCCTTCAACCGCTATCGGAGCCAAGTAAGCGGTGAACGTTGCATTGCCCAGTTGTCCCTTTGAATTGGATCCCCAGCATTTTACCGTATTGTCCGCAAGAATGGCGCAGGCATGGTTATGCCCGGCATCAATCACTTTTGCCGTGTTAATCCCGCCGACGGTAACGGGGGTGGTCGTGCTGGTTGTCGCACCGTCTCCCAACTGGCCGCGGCCATTATATCCCCAGCATTTGATTTGGCCGTCCGATTGTACGATACAACTGTGAGCGTCCCCTAGCGAGACCGACTTGGCCATTGTGATGCCTTTCACGGTAACCATCGGCTTCGCATCGGCGGCAAGCTCACCCCCTAACTGCCCCTTGGCGTTATCCCCCCAGCATTGCACACCGCCTGTAGATAGTACGGCACAGGTGTGAGAAAACCCCGCGGCAATCGCCGTGGCCGTGGTAATCCCATCCACCGTGACAGGGGTAACTGAATCCTGGGTGGTGCCATTGCCCAATTGGCCGCGGTCATTATGCCCCCAGCATTGCACGGTTCCTTTCGCAAGCACGGCGCAGGAATGGTAAAACCCACCGGCAATCGCCGTGGCGTCGGTAATGCCACTAACTGTGACAGGGGCCGTTACGCTGGAGCCACTGCTTTTATTACCCAGTTGACCAAAGCCGTTATACCCCCAACATTGAACCGTCCCGCCGGAAAGAACAGCACAGGTGTGATACAAGCCTGCGGAAAGCGAAACCGCCGTCGTAATGCCACCAACCGTGACTGGCGTGGTCGTGTCGGCCGCATTGCCCACCTGGCCCAAGCTATTATCCCCCCAGCATTTCACCCGCCCACTTTTAAAGGCAGCGCAGCTATGAACCAGTCCGGCCACCACAGACGTCGCCTCTGCAGGGACAAATGTTACCTCAAGGGGCTTTTCCGCTGTGCGGCTATTGTTTTTTTCATCCCCCTCTCGAACAGCATTGGCATAGTCTGCCATCACCCGCAGCCTGTAGGAACCGGTTGCGAGATTCGGAATATCAACCGTTGTCGTCGCCTCGCTCACCTCTCCCACGGCCAGGCTTGCTATGGAACGCTCCCCTAAAAAGATGTCGGTTGAGGTCGCGGTAGAAGTCGCCGTCACATCCAGGGACAAATAGAACCCCACCTTAAAGCCGCCTGTTGCAGCCGTTCCCTTATTGCTGACCGCATTGGTGATCGTGATAACGGCATCTGTATTGATGCGGGTTGTTTCGCTTCCCATTTTTGTGACAACCAGGTCGGCAGGGGTGATGGAAATGGTATTTCCCACAAAGGTGTTGTTGTCTTCGTTGGTTTCGGGGATGGCATTGGTGTAGTCTGCGATTCCACCCAGATAGTATTTGCCAAATTCCTGTGCGGCGGGGATGGTGAGCGTAATACGCACCCGGCGTTGTTCATTCGCGCCCATCGTTGGCTTGAATCGGCCAATAAAGGTATCGGACGTGGTGATAGTTTTATCGGTGGACAAATAGAAGCCCGCCAAAAACTTTTTGGTTGGGTCTTTCCCCGTATTAACCACGGTCGTGGTAATGTCAATGGAAGCGCCAGGCCCTACGCCAGTAGTGCTTCCGCTTACTTCCGTAATGATCAGATCCACGTTAGCAGGCGGGGTCGGTGCAGTTGTTGTCGCGCTGCTGGAACCGGTTTCCGCAACCGGTATGGGTACGAGTAAGGTTTTTGAAATGGGCGAATCGGAAGGCATTCCATAGCCTGTCCCGCTGACCAAAAACAGAAATACCGACGCCGTTGCAGTTAAAGAAATACCCATTCTTATCTCCCAAGATGTTCTATTCCATCACAATTTTTGAGAGTATACGTAGGAATAGATGAACATTCAAGTTCCTTTTTTTACGCCACTTCCTGTAAGAGTTATAATGAATCTTTTTTTCTCAGTTAGACCTTTTTGTCTCCGCAAAAAAACCAAAAAAAATAGCGCGCTCGTCAGAATTCTTCTGGTATACTTATACTAAATCCCCATTGCTTGAGACGATGCAAACAATAAGGCCTTCTTTTCATCCAATGAACACAAATACACTCTTGATACGAGTAGGCCTGTTTGTATATGGCCTCGCATTGCTGGTGTATGGCATGGGAGGGTACCTTTCATTTCGAGCCTCTTCGAAGGTGTATTTCTTAAACCTTGTTGAAGTGCCCGACCTCTTCCGGCCCATTCCTTCTCTAATGCTTTGGAACAATCACCTTCCCTCGCTGATTCATGTGGTCGCCTTCTCATTTTTTACGTTGGCCGTAATAAATGCAACGCTGTCCATGGTGGTTTATATCCCGCTTCTGTGGGCAGGCATCAATATCTTTTTTGAGATGGGACAACACAGCATCATCAAAGGTCTGGTTTCTTATTTTCAAGGGAGTCACCTGTTGCCGGGCTTTATTGTGAACCACAGTTTAAGGGGAACATTCGATTGGATTGATATTGTGTATAGCCTGGTGGGCGCAGGTATAGCCATCCTATTGTTCATGCTGGTGGGGTATCCCGTCGAAAACACGGAAAAGAGGTTGGCTTCTTGAAAAAGCTATTACAAAATATTTTGCTGGGCGCAATCTTTCTTGTCGGTGTGCTAAGCATCACCGCGACCTCCCATTTCCCGTGTATGAAACCTGATATTACCGATGTCTATGATGTCAACGGGGAGTGCCCCCCTGAACCACCGCCTCCATGCGCTTACAGTGATTGTTTTTTTAATGCCGATCCGATCTACTTATCCTACGAAGAATTAAGGGCCACTAGCACGATTAAAGTCATTTTGCCCGACCCCACACCAGAGCCGCTCAAAAAGGCCGGAAAGATAGTTGTCCTAGACCCCTATCTTTTCATTAACGATCTGAATCGTGGGGTGCACGTTTATGATAATACCGATCCCACAAAACCCAAACTGCTTGGATTTATTTCTATTCCGGGCAACGTGGATATTGCGGTAAAGGACGCTGTTTTATTTGCGGATAGCTACATTGATCTGGTTGCCATTGATCTTACCCATTTTCCCCAAATTGTTGTCTCCAAGCGAATTGAAAAGACCTTTCCTTACAATCCCTATCAGGCAATTGATGACCCCAGTGTTCATCTAAGGAGCCTGGATGAAAAGAAAGGGGTTGTCATTGGCTATAAAAAAGATGACCCGCTAAAATTAAACTGAGGTGGACACTAACAATGCGTATTAACTCGGTGGTTGTCATTTTGATCGTGATGTTGCTCGTTGGCTGTGGTGGTTCAACAGGTAGCGGTAGCGCAGGCGGGCCATCTGGGGCCTCCGGCTCTGGCCAGGGAGGCTCTACGGCCCGCTTTACGCTGTCAGGTGATTATCTATATACGCTGTCCGGCTATCAACTAAAGACATTCAATATTCAGAAGCCGTCCGATCCACAGCTCTGGAGTGAAAATAGGCTTAGCTGGAATGTTGAAACCTTATTTGCATACAAGAACAATCTATTTATCGGCTCTACAACAGGGGTGTTTATTTACGATATCAGTACTCCCGCCTTCCCAAAATATAAATCCCAGTTCAGTCATATTCGAAGTTGTGACCCGGTTGTTGTCCAGGATAATTTTGCTTATGTCACATTACGCAATACATCCACCTGTCGTGGCACGATCAATCAGCTTGATGTCTTGGATATCAGCAGTCTTACCGCTCCTAAGCTAATAAAATCTTATCCCATGGAGGCCCCCTATGGGCTGGCCATTGATGGCGAAAATCTGTTTATCTGCGATGGCGGTGCAGGGCTAAAGTGGTTTAACGTACATGACCCGCGGAATATAGAACCCGTTCCCAAGGGACAGCGAGGTGACGTTAAATGCTCCGATCTTATTGCTAGGAATTTTCTTCTTATTACCACGGGGGAGCGTGGCATCGAGCAACTCGACTATAAATCAACACCGATAAGAACCCTCAGTCAAATTCCCGTTCAGGGTAAGCCTGAAGAGACTCTCTAAAGTATTCGTATTTTCTCACCGACAAGATAGTCATAGACAAGTCTCTTGTTCATCACAATACGAGGTGTAAATGAAGCAGATCATTTCTATCGGCATGATGTTATTTGTCCTTGTAACAACGGCAGGGGCGTCTTGGGCCATCCAGCCGCCACCGCTTCTCAAGGTGCGTATGAAAGTGGAGGGGGCCTCCAGACAATCCCCCATTAGAAAGATTCAGTCTGCCCTGTTAAGCATACCCGGCGTGGTTCGGGCCGATATGGAAATCAAAAGAAAGTGGCTTTTCTTCAAGAACTACGACACGCTTCATTATCTTGTGGAGTTCCGGCATGGGACATTGAACTCTGAGACACTTATCAACGCCGTTGAATGGGCCAGCGAACCCCGTCATTTCTACAAGGTCAAGTTTATCGAATAACCTTCCGAAATCGCTAAACCCTCTATTTACAATTGATTTTTATCCGAAGATTTTGTTATAATCGCCCTCATAAGGAGTGGTAGGGGCGTCTGCGGGAACAGACCCCTCCACTTAAAATCATTTTAAAAAAGGAGAAGGTGAATGAGTGATACCATTCGTAAGGTTGACTACTTTTATACCGAGGTTGCCAATAAACCTGGAGAAGGGGCACGGGTGCTCTCGGTGTTTCAAGAGGCCGGGGTGAATCTGTTGTCGTTTTCCGGCTTTCCGTCCGGCAGAAAGGGGCAGATTGATCTGATCCCTCAGGATACGGAGTCGTTTAAAAAGGCGGCAAAGCGGGCCAAGCTCAAGCTTTCCCCAAAAAAGACCTGTTTTCTGGTTTCCGGGGTCGACCGCGTCGGGGCTGTGGCTGAAATTCTAGCTGAGCTTGCTGCCGCTAAGATTAATGTAACGGCACTGGATGCCGTAACAACGGGAGATGGACGCTATGGGGCCATCTTCTGGGTCAAACCGGCGGATGTAAAAAAGACATCCAAAACACTAGGCGCCTTTTAGTATACGACCTGTTTTTTGGCATGATTAGTAAAGAGGTCATTGCTCATTATATCAAACAGGCTATCCCCGATGCAGAGGTGGCCATTGTGGATAAGACCGGCACGATGGACCATTATCGGCTTCAGGTTATTTCACAAAAATTTCAGGGGATGAGTCTATTGGATCGTCAACGGTTGATCTACGAAACGTTGAACGTGCCAATGAAGGATGGTCGAATACACGCACTTGAGATCCGGTCGCAAACACCTCAAGAGGCAGAACAATAAACAATAAAGGAGAACCGACATGGGAGATGTTATCGAAGAAGAAATAAAAAAAGAAATCACAGAGAACAAGATCGTCATTTATGGAAAGGGAACCAAAGAGATGCCGATGTGCGGGTTTACTCGTGAAACCATTGACTTTTTCGATCGCTACGGTTTCCCCTATAAGGTAATTGATGTTCTGAATAATATGCCAAAGCGAGAGGCCTTGTCCCGTATGAGCAACTGGCCGACCTTACCTAAGGTCTTTATCGGTGGCCAATTTTATGGGGATACCGATATATTAGACCCCATGGCACAAAACGGCGAAATAGAGCCACTTCTAAGAAATATATTCCAGAAAGCGGCCTAGGGCGGAAGCGGACGGAGCCCTCCCGTTGGTCGGTCTGGGCAAGATAGAGTCATACACATTATCTACGCAAGAAACGTAGATGTCATCGACAAAGAGTCTAATCCGTTTTCTTTTCTCTTGCCATAAGCCATTCTCGCAGCCTGTTACCCTGTTGGGCCTTGAATCGGATGCCGATCTCAATCCGCTCTACGGTTTGGGCCAGTGCGCGTTCTGCGGCCTCCACCTTATTTTCGGGGGTGCTAAAAAATTGTTCGACCTCCTCTTTCCACTCAGGCCTCCACAAAACTTTTGTAGATTGAATCATCCGAGTCGCCCCCACCGATCCTGCCTTTGCCCGCAAGGCCTCCCAATGGGTTTGGATAAAGTGCCATGTAACCTCTTGCACCTTGGGATAACCCAGCAGAGACCGAACGGGCTTCCAAACATCCTGTGAGCGAATTGCGGGGCTTAACGCCATCTCCAATAATTTGATGGCCAGCGCCGGCTTATTAAAATCGGCCAACGCCGTCAAATATCGATCCCGTTCTTCGGGGGTTCCTGCCGTCTGATATTTCTGCGCAAACGGATCAAACAACGATCCGCCATCAAATCGGGCGCAAAGCCGTATCAAAGGGGTGGCCAGCGTCGGATCCAAAGAGGTTGGAATCGCATCATAACGGGTTTTACGACGGGGAAGCTCGGCAAGAATATCTTCGTTCTCGGCTAAACTCCCCAATCCCCACAAGGCGGCGGCACGCGCCAGACGGATCTCATCATCGTCCCCTGAAGCGGCATCCCAGCCAAAGGCCTTCCATGCCGGCATCATCAAATCAGCAACAAAGGCCGAAAACAAAGCCCGCTGTTCAGAGGCAACCATCTGATCCAAGAGCGTTTCCAAATACTGTACCAACTCGACCACAACAACACGCGTGGTATCACCTTTAAAACGACACACCGTGTCCAGAAAAAGCGCGATGGAACATCGGCTAGAAAGAGAGAGCGCCCAGAGATGATCCAAATACCCGATCCGCTCCGAGGGGCTTAGAATATTGGGCAGACCTTGCTCCAAATTTTTGCGGAGGGTGGCATCATAATCGGTTCGAAAGAATCCACCCTCATCTGCGTTACCATAGAGAAAAGAGACTGCTTGCAGATTGAATGAGGTCACCGCGTCTTTTAATAAAATACGATCTGTATGAATTCCGTTGGCGTCCTGATATTTATAAGTAAAGGGAATTACCCAACGTTGATCAGGGTTCGATTCAGATAGGGTAGAAAACCGACGCTGTTCAATCGTGAAAGCATTTTCCTGATTGGGATTCATCCGCAACGTCAGAAGGGGGTATCCCGGTTGCGTGAACCAGGCGCGGGCAATCTCGCCAACCGGTTGACTCGATGCTGCGGTCAACTCCTCCCACAAATCTTCCGCAGACGCATTTTGATAGGCGAACTTTTTCATGTAGCGCTGAATCCCTTTTCGAAAGAGGTCCTCGCCCAGAAATGACTCGATCATTCTTAAACAGGCCGCGCCCTTTTCGTAGGTCAAAGCATCAAACAATTCCTCGATCTGGGCCGCGCTCGTCACTTCGGATTGAATGGGCCGTGTATGCTTAAGCGCATCCATGTTGAGCGGAACCTCTTTTTCCTGTTGAAACTCGACCCAACTGTTCCACTCAGGTCGCCACTGGTCAACAATCTTCACGGCCAGCCAGGTCGCAAACGATTCGTTCAGCCAGAGGTCGTCCCACCATTTCATCGTGACCAGATTGCCAAACCATTGATGCACGATCTCATGGGTAATGACGTTTGCCACGTCGCGTTGTGTTGCCGTGGAGGATAGGGTTTCAGAAAGCAATAAACAGGAGTCGCGGAAGAAAATAGCCCCCCAGTTTTCCATTGCCCCCATTGCAAAGTTGGGGGCGGCAACCAGGTCCAGCTTGGGATAAGGATACGGCATATCGAAATAGTCGTTTAATCGTGGCAGCACCTGGGCCGTGGCCTTTAAGGCAAACTCACTCAGCGCCAACTGCTCAGGGAGCGTCCATACGGTAACGGTGGTGGCGCCCACCTGAATAGACCGAGATTGCAGCGGGGCCAACGCCAGGGCCAGGAGATAGGTGGACATCACCGGCGTTGTATCAAACCGAGTCGTTTTAAATACGCCATCGCTATCTATCCGCTCTGTAAGCACCGGCATGTTTGAGAGTGCCGTCAAATGCGCGGGATAGGTCACCGTTAAGGAAAATCGGGCCTTCATCCCCGGCTCGTCAAAGCACGGAAACATGCGCCGCGCATCGGTGGCCTCAAATTGGGTAAAGGCAAATTTTTGCCCATTGTGGCTGGCTTCATATAATCCGCGTAATTGTTGATTCAGCTTGCCGGAATAAACGATTTCGATCTGCGCAAGACCCGGATTAATGTTCTGCAAAAACGTTAATGTGATCGTTTCAGTAGCACGATCTTCTGAAGTTTTGGCCAAAAGGGTCTGGTCTTTTTGATGCACACAGGCGCGTTCGATAGCGAGTTCCAGCGCATGAATTGTGATGGCCTTGATGGGCTGATGAATCTCAATGTCAATAATCTCGCGGCCATTAAATTGGCCCTCATCGGGAACAACTTTTAGAGTTAGGGTATAAAGATGGGGTAAAGCGGTTTGCGGCAAACGTCCAGAAGGGGTCATCTCATTCTCCATATTAAAAAAGCGTGGAGGGAGACTATCATTTATGACTGTTAGAGCGCAATGGATAAGTTGCGACGAAGCAACCTCAAACGGCTTGGTTCAATTTAATACTGAATCAGGCGCAATATGAGATTGCTTCGATCGCCATTAAAAATCGAGCCCTTCGCTATCGCTTATTACTGTGTTGTGAAGCTTCTTACCGCGCTGTCCGTGCCCCCCCCTCGGCCATCGTCCGCGACGATCTTCCAGAAATAGGTCGTATGCGGGGTTAGCCTGAATGGAGAGAAGCTAATCTCTCTTGCAGATCCTGGGGGAATAAATTGCACGCTATCATCTGGTTCCACAAGCCCTTCCCCCTGCCCCTCTACCACGCCACGACAGGAAGAACCCACGGCCATGATTAGAATCAATAAGGCCATTCCCACGGGCAGACGGTAACGACGGGTACGGCCAATAAAGACCAACCCAAACAACAACCCCGCTCCGGAGAGACCCAAACCGGCATAAAAATGGTTCTTATTGAGTGAGGCCGATGAATAGATAACGTTGCTACAATCATCACTGGTAAAGCGGTCATCTCCCGCCCTCAGACATACTTTATAGGCGAGCCGATCCCCATCTGGGTCGGTTACCCTTTTCCATCTGAGGGTCGTATTGATAGGAACATTCACTGCGCTATCCAACGGGAAAATAAGATCGGGTGTCGGAGGGGGACGATTGGGAACGATACTGTTATCCGTGGGATCACAGGCATCCCCATCCCTATCCCTGTCCTTGTTGGCTTGATCGGGATTGGCATCCAATGGACAATTATCCGTGCTATCGGCCACCCCATCATTATCATCATCAAGGTCGCAGACATCCCCCATCTTATCTGTGTCGGTGTCGACCTGATCTGCATTAGATACGACCGGGCAATTATCCGCGTTATCGGCCACCCCATCGCTATCATCATCAAGATCACAGGCGTCTCCGGTCTTATCGTCGTCAGTGTCGGCCTGGTTTAGATTCAACACCAACGGGCAATTATCCATGCCATCTGCCACTCCATCGCCATCATCATCAAGATCACAGGCATCGCCGTCATTATCGGCGTCGGTGTTGATCTGATCTAAATTGGATACCAACGGGCAGTTGTCCGGGCCATCTACGACCCCATCGCCATCATCATCAGGGTCCACACAGTCCGCTCTTTTGTCATTATCCGTGTCGGGAAACCCTTCATCAATGGATCTATTCAGGTTATTATCTATTCCATCGCAAGTCTCTGGCTCAGGATCGTGCTCATAAATATAGGCTGCGCCAGCGCCTACAGCCGGCACCTGAGACGCCCCAACAACGGCCATATTCCCGTCAATCGCAACAGAGATGCCGAATAGATGAAACACATCCCCGTCAGAAGCGAGCAATTTCTCTTTTTGACTCCAGATGCCAAATACATCACGGGTAAAAAGATAAGCCGAGCCGGGAACAAACGCCCCCACATCATTGCCCATGGCCCCAATAAGGGCCATATTACCGTCAATGGCAACGGAGATACCAAAAAAATCCTGACTAACCGCATCGGCTGCCGTTAGTTCAGCCTGCTGGCTCCACACACCCGCCGAATCGCGGGTAAAAATATAGGCAGAACCGGCGTTCTGTCCTAGACCATCATCCCCATTAGCTCCAATAATCGCTGTATTTTCATGAAGAGCAACCGAGATGCCAAAAAAGTCATAGGCCATTCCCCCTGCAGGCGTGAGTTTGGCCTGCTGACTCCATACACCCGATGCATTACGAACGAAAACATAGGCCGCGCCGGGGACAGCAATGATTTCGTCATTGCCCATTGCCCCGACAACGACCGTATTACCATGAATAGCAACTGCGGTGCCAAAGAACCCCTGCGTCATTGGATCGGAGGGAAACAGTTTGGCCTGCTCACTCCATACACCCGATGCATCACGGGTAAAAATATAGGCCGCACCGGAGTTCGGGCCATTGCCACTGTTGCTATGGCCAAATGCCCCAATAATGGCCGTATTGCCATCAATCGCAACGGAGCTGCCAAAATCGTCGCCTGCTATCCCGTCCAAGGAAAGCAGCTTGGCCTGCTGACTCCATACACCCGATGCATCGCGTGTAAAGACATAGGCCGCGCCAAGGGGGGTTGGTATGGCTTCGTCATTGCCATTGGCCCCAATCAGGGCGGTATCCCCGTCAATTGAAACGGAGTAACCAAAGAAGCCTTGTGGCCTTGGGTCGAGGGGCGTCAGTTTAGCCTGCTGACTCCATGCACCCAATGCATCACGGGTATAAATATAGGCCGATCCGGCGTTAAATCCATCGGCGTCATTGGCATGCGCCCCCACAACGGCGGTATGACCGTGAATATCAACCGCATTGCCAAATTCGTCTAGTGGTTTTAGTCCGCTGTCCGTAAGTTTGGCCTTTTCGATAAATGGAGTAGCCAAGGCTACCTTTGATGTTAGAAACCCGATTATCGTTAAAAACAAAACCAAAACGACCATCCCTTTTATACCTGTAAAACCTCTTTGTATCTTCATCGCATTTTTCATCATAATGTTGTCCTCCTTTATTGTTTTATTGTTTATTTCATAACGTCATAACGACTTCCTCGCTTAAACGACATCCGTGTCACCATTGACGCATAACCCATTAAAGTGCTGTCCGACAGCCGCACCCCATGCCCCCACCCTCCCACGATAGGGGAGAGTGGGGGCGAAGGTTTGTGCCCTTAAGAAACAAAAAAAGCCTGTTCCCTGACAAAGAGACAACCGCATGGTTGCCCTCATCATGGAAACAGGCTTTGGTAAAACCTTATGTGTACTCGTTAGAACGCGCAAATGCTGTCCTTCTCACTGTCGGTTAAGAAGACCTACTCGCTGGAGGCAACCCTAATCGGTTCCTCCTTCCCCTCCCGTGCAAGAATTAAATGCCCTTGCCATGGTAAAGGGAACGCTCGAAAACGTCACAGTAATACATAAGCGTTTTATATTTGTCAACAAAAAATTACGAAACCCTCCAAACGCATTGCCAACCTAAGGGCGCCTCTAAAAACCTGAAGCCCCCTCCCTACCTCTCTATCAAGGGAGAATGCGATAAAAGTCCCCCCGACAAAGGGGATTTAGGAGATTTTTAGAGATGCCTGTTAATATGAACTGGGGTAAAGTTGAAATACAGAGCCCCTGGGAAATGCTTGTCTACGTAAACAGGATCATTGAAGGAAATAATTAAGAGAGATGTTCCAATTGTGGGAATGAAACCCCTGATTTATTAAACGACCTTTTCCAAGATTTTTTTTGCGATGCGTTGCCCCATCTCTTTGGTTCCAATCCGAACGGTGCCTTCAGAATAAATATCGCCTGTTCGGTATCCCTCTTCCAGGACCTTCATCACGGCGGTCTCAATAGCCTCCGCTTCTTTTTTCAGACCAAAATTCAGATTGATCATCATGCCCACCGACAAAATGGTCGCAATGGGATTGGCAATATCTTTCCCGGCAATATCCGGCGCGCTCCCATGAATAGGCTCAAACAACCCCCGTTGATTGGCTCCAACAGACGCCGAAGGGAGCATTCCGATGGACCCGGTCAGCATGGCCGCTTCATCGGATAAAATGTCTCCGAATATATTGGTCGTAACAATGACATCAAATTGCTTAGGATCGCGGATCAATTGCATGGAACAGTTATCGACATAAAGATGAGAAAGGGCGATATCGGGGTAGTCCTTGTGAACCTCGATGACCACCTTGCGCCATAACGCGGAGGACTCCAACACGTTGGCCTTGTCCACCGACATCACCTTTTTTCGGCGTTTTCTCGCCAGGTCAAAAGCCACCTTGGCAATTCGAACAATTTCGGGTGTGGTATAAACCTCGGTATTCACACCCCGCTCTCCGCCACCATCGATAGTGCTGATGCCGCGGGGCTGACCAAAATAGATGCCCCCCGTCAACTCCCGAACAACAATCAAATCCACCCCATCAATCACATCGCGTTTCAATGTGGATGCGTCGGCCAGAATGGAATAGCATTTAGCGGGGCGGAGGTTGGCGTAGAGACCCAGTTTTTTACGAATGGCCAGCAATCCCGTTTCGGGGCGTATGGAATGATCAACGGCATCCCACTTGGGCCCACCAACGGCCCCTAATAAAACGGCGTCGGCCTCTTGTACCGCCTTCAGGGTCTCATCGGGGAAGGGAACGCCAAATTTATCGATGGCCGCACCGCCAAAAAAATAGGACTGGGTATCGAACGAATGGCCAAATCGCTTGCCAATGGCGTGAAGCACGGCAACCGCCTCGTTAATGATCTCCGGCCCGATTCCATCACCCGGCAAGACTGCAATTTTCATATTTTTTCCAATAAATATGCGTCATTTCTGAACGATCCTATCGGGAATCCCTAATTTTCCACCCTAGCCCTCCCCCGCAAGCGAGAGAAGGGATGGGAGAGGGTGAATTCCGGCTAAAATCATGTCAGCGTGACCCCATTATAAGCTCGCATCAGTATAAAACACTACACTAGCTTCACTACAACACTGTCCTGTTCAATATACCAGAAACGATGATCCGACAACCAGCAATGTCTTGTATTTACTCAATTGCAGTGTGGGTATGCGCTTCAACTTTGCTAATAGAGGGTGTTGATTTTTCCGGTCGGACTGTGGACAACAATCCTAATTTTGCATTGATTGTTGAAACGACGAGTGTGCATGCCTCATTGCGTGATTGACGATAATCATCCAGCGCAAAACGGACGACACTTTCAGCTAGTCCGTCACGATATTGATCAGTCTATCCGGAACAACAATCACTTTGCGAATGCGTTTGTTCTCCAGCCACTTTTTTATCGCAGAGAGTTCTAACGCTTGCTGCTCTATGGCATGATCCGACATCCCTAACGGCGCCGTCATTTGCGAGCGAACCCTACTGTTAATCTGCACCACGACGGTTGTCCGATCCATCTTTGCCTTGTTAACATCCGCTTGCGGCCATTTCTGTAAGTGAACGGACTCGGTGTTTCCTAGACGATGCCACAACTCTTCACTGATATGGGGAAAGAGCGGCGCCATCAGCAGAATAAAATTGCGCAAAGCGTCCCCCCATGCCGTTGCGTAAACAACCGACGTAGACTTCATCTTGAGCAAGGTGTTGCTGAACTCCATGAGATGGGCAATGACGGTATTAAATCGAAAGGCGCTCATCCCCTCTGTTATTTTGATGATCGTCTGATGCATGGTCTGTTCCAGCAAATTCACCTGATCCGGATGGGGCATAGGAGGCGTATTGGCCAGTTGTTCACGATGGATATGATCGAGAATAAGGTTCCACGTTCGTTGTAAAAAGCGGCTGATACCATCAATGGCGCTGGGGTCCCAGGGGCCGCCCTGATCCCAAGGCCCGATAAACATCATGTATCCACGAACGGTATCGGTCCCATATTCATTGACCACGCTATCCGGGTTGATCACGTTGCCGCGGCTCTTGGACATTTTTTCCCCGTCTGGGCCCAAAATCATTCCCTGATTAAACAGTCGGCGCATCGGCTCATCAAAATGCACGATCCCCATATCATGCAAGGCCTTGGTAAAAAATCGTGTGTAAAGCAGGTGCATGGTGGCATGTTCAATACCCCCCGTATATTGGTCAACCGGCAGCCAGTACTGGCCGATAGCAGGGTCCCAGGGGCTTGTGTTTTGGGCCGTAAGCGATTCGCCTTTTTTATAGTAGGGCGAGAGATAGGCGTATTGATACCAACTGGAGCACATAAACGTATCCATCGTATCGGTCTCTCTTTCCGCGTTGGCGCCACAACGGGGACACTTCACAAAACGGAAACCTTTATGATATTTGAGTGGACTTTCCCCGGTAGGACGGAATTCGGCGTCATCCGGTAATACAACCGGCAACGCCTCCTGTGGAACAGGTACTATGCCGCAAGAGGCGCAATACACAATCGGAATCGGCGCCCCCCACATCCGTTGGCGGCTGATTAACCAATCGCGCAGGCGAAAACTGACGGCAGGCTTGCCCTTCCCCTTGGACTCCAGCCATGTCACCGCTTTTTGAAAGGCCTCGGCCACCGGCGTTCCATTCAGGTCACCGCTATTGACCATCACGCCTTCCGTTTTCGATTCATATGCCTCGTCCAATCCGCCGGCAGGCGGAAGCGAACAGAGCCCTCCCGTTGGTCGGTCTGGACAAGATAGAGTCGCTACATCATCTCCGGTCCGACCCGGCGGTCTCACCACGCAACGAATCGGCAAGGCAAATCTTTTGGCAAATGCGAAATCTCGACTATCATGTGCAGGCACTGCCATAATGGCGCCGGTGCCATATCCCATCAACACATAGTCAGCAATCCAAATTGGAATCCTTTCACCATTCACCGGGTTAATGGCATACCCTCCCGTGAAAACACCCGTTATTTCTTTATCGGTTGATTTGCGAGTCATTTCGTCCTGACGGGCGGCCTGTTCTTGATAAGCGCGCACCGTTTCTTGCTGTGCGGAAGGGGTCAGCTTTGCAACCAACGGGTGTTCCGGGGACAGGACCATGAAAGTGGCTCCCCATGCGGTTTCGGGGCGGGTTGTGAATACAGTGAGAGTATCCCCCTGTTCGGTATTAAAATAGATCTCCGCACCCGAACTTTTCCCGATCCAGTTGTTTTGCATCAGCTTAACCCGTTCGGGCCAATCCATATCCGTAAGGCCTGCCAGTAGTGCATCGGCATATCGCGTGATACGAAACTTCCACTGCTCCAGATTTTTCTTGATGACTGGGGTGCGACATCGTTCACAATGGCGGTCATCGCCCCAAACCTGTTCACGCGCAAGCGTTGTATTGCAACTGGGGCACCAATCAACGGGGGCATATTCCCGGTATGCCAGATCATTTTCGTAAAATTTCAGAAAAAACCATTGCGTCCATTTGTAATACTCGGGGTCGCAGGTGATGACTTCTCGATCCCAGGCCCACATCGCCCCCATTCGTTTTAGCTGAAATCGCATTTTTGCGATATTGGAATAGGTCCAGGCTTTGGGGTGAATACCGCGTTTAATCGCGGCATTTTCAGCGGGCAATCCAAAGGCATCAAAACCGACGGGAAAGAAGACGTTATACCCATTCATTCGCCGCCATCTTGCCGAAACATCGCTGGGTATAAAGGCGTACCAATGGCCTGCATGGATATCGCCGGACGGGTAAACGAACATGGTCAGGGCGTACCATTTGGGCCGATCAAGGTCTTCAACCGTTTTATAAAGGCCCTGTTTTTCCCAGGTCTCCTGCCATTTCGGCTCAATTATTTTTGGATCGTATGTTTCGTGCATGACGAATTTCTATTGGGGGGAATTGAGTCGTCTTCAGTATTTTAGAATGGGCTATTTTCAGTGCGTCTAGATATGCTTTGGCGGAGGCAATAATAATACCGATATCAATGCCATATCCGGGAAAGGGTTCTCCATCCTTTGCCAACCAAACACAAGCTTCTTATTGCGTGTCTATTCCTTCGGTAGTGGCCTTCATCTGAACGTCCATCAACGTTAAAGAAAGAAGCCATGCCGGAAAAGGGTACACGATTCAGGAAGGAAGTTACAAGCGATCTTCGGAATATTATCGTAACGCAATAAATGTACTCTAAGATAACACCGAAAGGAGGTGCCACCTATGGATGACATTTTGAAGGTGAGCGAAAAAGAGAGGATGTTTAGTAAATCTGACGTTTTGATTCTGTAGTTAACGAACATATTGAGAGTACCTCTAAAAACCTACTGCGCGACCCAATTGCTGCGTTGCGCGGTGCTCGGAATCCTCATGTATACTGCATACATTGCGGTTCCTCTGCTCCGTGCGCCTTGCACTTGGGCCGCTCGCTACGGTTTTTAGAGGTGCCCTTGATTTTGTTCTGATAGGATATTTTACCTTTTGGTACCCACAACGGCGGGTATCCGTTTGCAATTTATAAAAAAAATAATATAAGATTGAGACTTGACAGTGCAGGGACGCCTTCCGACGAGGGTAAAACCTGCTTTTAAGTTAGGTTCGATTAATCTAAAGAGGAGGTTCGATGAAAAAGAGTTTCATTCTTGGATTTGCAACACTGGTTTTGTTAACGGGCGGAAACGTCTATGCAGATGGGCCGACGGTAAGTGGATTTGGGAACATCTGGACCACGCTTTCGCATGATGACGCAAAAAAAGAGCTAGAAACACAAGCAGCCGCGGAAGTGGACTTCGAGAAGACAGCAGGGAAGTCGACTGTTCGGTTAGATGTTGACTTGGCAAAGGCATCAATCGGTTCCACAAACGGCGTTACGATTGAACAGGCCAAATTTACACGGGGTCTGGGAGAAAGTGCATCGCTGACCGGTGGAAGGTTTAACGCCCCAATCAAGTTTGAGAAAAAGGACGCACCCGATAAGTTGCAGTTCAGCAATGGTCAACTCTTTAATCTCGCCCCTTCTGATTTGGATGGGGTAATGTTTTCATGGTGGGGCGGGCCGCTTGCGGTTGACGCTTATATTGCCAATGATTGGAGAGGTCAATCCACTTCTTCAAAAGGGTATGATAACTCCCTAGGGGGACGCGCAAAGTTAAAGGCGGGTCCGGCCAACGTCGCGCTGGCGTATATTACCTCCGAACGGGATAAGGATGATCC
>SBBA01000258.1 GCA_005239925.1 Candidatus Troglogloeales bacterium
AGGGTTTTAATTTTTCTTTTTATCGCATCAGGAACAATTTGGTAAATATCGTTCATCTGAAGGGCAATGCCCTCCACTGCGCCGCGAATGATATCCTCTTGTTGAGTAGACCCGGTTAGCCCAAACATGGCCCCTTTGGCGTCCCCGATCCAGTGGGGCGCGGCCAACCCTGACAAGGCAGGAAGAAAGGGAATCGGCGCCCTTGATTTTCTGAAGGCCCGATCTATTTCGGAAACAGACTGAAGAATGCCGACCTGTTGCAGCCAGGTAAAGAGGCTTCCCACGGTATTGACGGTGCCTTCAATCAGGTAAGTCGTTTGGTTGGCAGTAGACTCTGCAATGCCGGTCAAAAGGCCGGGGACAGTGAGTCGTTCTGGCCCGGTATGGATTAGAAAGAAGCCGCCGGTGCCATAGTTCACATTCGCTATGCCCGTTTGAAGTCCGCCCAGGCCGATTAAAGAGGCTTGTTGATCTCCAATGCTGGCCGTAATGGGAATGTTGCGTCCCTCAATCACCGCCTCTCCAAATGCGCCCTGGCTGGGTAGAACCTCTGGAAGAATGTTGGCTGGGATTTTAAAATGCCGAAGCAGGGTGTCGTCCCATTTCTTTTGAGTGATATTATAAAGCAGCATCCTTTGAGCGTTCGTCGGATCGGTGAAGTGCGATTTGCCTTTTGTTAAATGCCATATTAGAAAGGTATTGACGGTTCCAGCCATCAGATTTTTGCGTTTACGTCCGATCTGATCTAACAGCAGGGAAAGCTTTGTAGCGGAATAATGGCAGCTCAACGGCAGCCCTGTTTTTTCCTGGATGGGAGTACCCGCCCACTTTTGCAGCGTATCTTCCGTGCGCCGATCCTGCCAACTGATGGCGGGGGAAAGCGGCTCGCCGATTTTACCATCCCAGAGCAGCACAGTAGAACGTTGATTGGTGATGCCAATTGCCGCAATTTTTTTAGGATTGGATTGACGGACGACATTGTGAATAGCTGTAAGGGTGCTTTTTAAAATGGCCTTTGGATCATGCTCTACATATCCAGGTTGAGGATAAGAGGTGGGGAAGGGTGCCTTTCCCTCGGCGATTCTCCGGCCGTGGTTTGTGAATAGGACCGCCCGTGTGTGGCTGCTGCCTTGATCAATCCCAAGAATCATTGTGTAGGGTGCTGACTGTCATCTACTAGACTGGGCCCGCACCGTGACGGTAGAACATTGTTACACCTGCTGGTGGATTAGAGCAGATGAAACCTTCGCAAAACCTCGGCAACCTGTGCATCTCGTTGACTAAGTGCCTTCATCGATTCAATCAGGGCATGAACCTGTTGACGATTTTCAGAAAACGCTTCTTCGATGGCTTTCACCTTAGTCTCGAAAGAACGGATCATGATGCGGCGATCCCAGACGGCAAAACCGATAGTACTGGCGACCATTGCGGCAAAGGCCACGACAATTGCAATCATGATATTCACTAGGCGGTTAAATTGGGCATTAATACTGGTCTCCATGCTGGTAAACCTGGCACCGATGCCTTCAAAGCGTTTATCAATCGCATCAAACCGCTTGTCAAGATGATTTTCAAGCGTATCAAACCGTTGGTTGAATTGTTTTTGTCCTTCTTCCAGGCGGGAAAGGCGTTCAATGATCTCTCAATCGGAAATACGTGGCGCAACATCCACGGCATGTACGGAAAGCGGCAAGAACAAAAAAAACAGGGCAAACAAAACAACCCATCCTTTTGGGCGATTGCTTGTATTGCGTATCCCATTATGATTTATTCTTCTCATGTTAGAAAGAGTATCTTCTTCATTGGTTGTACTTGTCAAGTACACAGACCGACCAACGGGAGGGCTCCGTTCGCTTCCGCCCGTTGGCGGACCAAACCGTTTTTTTATCACAAAAGATAGGCTCACTACCAATACACGCCTTCACGCCTCGCTTACGGCAGCTCAATATTGAGCAACTTCATCTTTCGATACAGATGGGTGCGTTCGATCTTTAAACCATCCGCCGTCTCACTGATATTCCAGTTATGCAATAACAGTTTTTCCAGAATAAACCCGCGTTCAAACTGTAGACGCGCGGCTTTTAACGAAGCGTCGTGAGGGAGTGCCATCTCTCTGTTGCCAATAAAGGAAGGGATATCCTTAACAAGAATCACCGATTCAGGAATCAGAATCATCAATCGTTCCAAGATATTCCGAAGTTCGCGAACATTTCCGGGCCAGGCATATCGCTTTAAATAATCGATGGCCGAAGGTTCGATGGTCTTCGGCTTAATCCCCTGTTCCTCCGCGATCTCCTCGATAAAATGTTGGGCCAGCAAAGGAAGATCGTCTATCCGCTCACGAAGCGGGGGCACATGCAACGGAATCACATTGAGCCGGTAATAAAGGTCTTCCCGGAAGGTTCCTTTTTTAATCTCCTCTTCAAGGTTTTTGTTGGAGGCGGCAATCACCCGCACATCCACGGTGATTGTGGCGCTCCCTCCCACGCGGTGAAAGGATTTTTCCTGCAAAACACGCAACACCTTGGCCTGCGTAGCTGGGGCCATATCACCGATTTCATCCAGAAAAAGCGTTCCTCCGTCCGCGCGTTCGAACCGGCCCTGTTTTTGCCGATCCGCACCGGTAAAAGCCCCTCGTTCATAGCCAAACAACTCGCTTTCAATCAGCGTTTCCGGAATGGCCGCGCAGTTCACATCGACAAACGGCCCGGTTCTTCTTGTGCTTTGCGAATGAATAGAACGGGCCACCAGTTCTTTTCCTGTGCCGTTCTCGCCTGAAATCAGGATACGGCTTTGTGTGGGGCCGGCTTTTGCAATCTGCTCTCGCAACTGTTGTATGGAAGGAGAAGTGCCAATGATCTCGTGTCTTTTTTCAATTTGATGGCGAAGCAGCAGGTTTTCTTTGGCAAGCTGTTGTTCATTGAGGGCATGTTGGGCCATCAAGACCACCTTATCGAGGGAAAGCGGCTTTTCTACAAAATCGTAGGCGCCCCGTTTAATAGCGCGTACTGCCGTCTCAATGGAGCCGTGCCCCGACATAACAATAACCGGCAACTCCGGATGGATGGTCCTGATCTGTTCTAATGTCTTAATGCCATCAATACCGGACATCCAGACATCCAAAAAGGCCAGGTCGGGCGCCAGGGTTAGAACTATTTTTTGTGCGGCCTCCCCCGATGAGGCAACGGCGACGTTGTACCCCTCGTCTTTTAATACTTCCGACAAGGTAGATAGGATGGCCGGTTCATCATCTACGATGAGGATGGTTTTTTTCATAGCCTTATCGATGTGGGCAACAAAAGTGTAAAAGTGGTTCCTTTGGGTTGTTGGGGTGATACAAAAATTTGCCCCCCATGATCTAACACAATCCGGTGCACAATCGCGAGTCCCAGACCCGACCCCCTCTTCTTCCTCGAAAAGTGAGGCAGAAAAACCTGATCAATATCCTCTGGGGCAATTCCATGCCCGTTATCCGACACCTCCACCCTTACTTGTTGTTCTACAATATCATGAACCGCAGATATGATGATCGCTCCCCTGGAAACACCGGTCTGGTCCATCGCCTCGACGGCATTTTCAAACAGGTTGACGAAAACACGCTTGATTTGATCCCGATCCAGTTGCAACAGTGGCAATGCTTCTAAAAACCGCATCTGAAATGCAATCTCTTTATGACCCGATTGGTATAACCGAACCACCTCTTCTAATATCGGCTCGATTTTTTGAGGAATAGGGCGTGAAACCGGCAGACGCGCAAAGCTTGAAAACTCGTTGACCAGTGCCGTCAACGCCTTCACTTCGTTAATGACTATCTGCGTTGATTCATCAAAAATTTTATCCAGCTCCGGAGATCGTTCAAAATATTTTTTCCGAAGTCGTTCCGTTGCCAGTTGAATGGGGGTCAGCGGGTTTTTAATTTCATGGGCCATCTGCAAAGCAACCTCCTGCCACGTCGCAATTTTTTCGGCCCGTACCAATGCCTCACGGCTCTGCTTCAAATCGTGTGTCATCTTATTAAACGAGGCGACCAATGTTCCCAATTCGTCTTTAACCGTCAGCGGAATCTGATAGTCGAGATTCCCCTGCGCCACCGCAGCGGTTCCTTGGGCCAGCTTTTCAATGGGGCCGGTAATGCCGCGGGCCAGATAAACGCCAAACCAGGTGGCCGCAAAAACAATCAAAAGCACCACAATAAAAAAGGACAGGAGATAGCTGGCCTTAATCGGATTCTCAAAGACCTTTAACTGTTTATATTCCTCCGATTCTTTTTTAATTTGTTCCATTTTCTCCACCAAGGCAATGGGGATCAACCGATCCGCCACCACGATCGGCATATTACCTGCGGAGGCAAATGCAACGCGAATCAGATCGCCTTCGATACCGGTCGTAATGGTGATGATTGGCTTGCCCGGTTCTACCGTCTTTCCTGCCAATTCTATAGGAAAGGGAAAACCCGCGCCAACCACCCAATCGCTTTCAGGGCCGGTCGACACAATCAGGGACATTTTAGGGGTGAGAAGGTGTACGGCATGGGTGTGATAGCGCCGAGCCTCCGCTTCTAGAAAATTTCTTAAATAGGCCGGATCGCCTCTTAAGGAAGGGCTTTCATGCAGTTTCAGACCAATCTCTTTTGCAGCCTGTTCAGTGGTTTTTTGCGCCTCGGTGTAGTAGGTCTGCGCTACTTCCAGCGAGGCGTCCAGCGAGCGTTCCACATGAATGGAAAACCAGTTTTCAATGCTGCTGGTTAACAACCCTGAGGCCACAACAAAAAGAAGAATACAAGGGATGATCGAAAGCCCAATAAACGCCGCGATCAACTTCCTTTTAAACCCCAACCACTTTTGTCTTTTCTCAAAGAAAAGCTTAATCAGATTTCGGGAAAGCAGTAACAAAAGAACGATGATCAGCGTAATATTAATATTGATCAGGGTTAAAAGCAGGATGTTGGTTGAAATCAGCGGTGACGGATCAACCCCACGAAAGATAAGAAACGTGGCGGCCAGAGAGAGGGCCAAAAGAACACTCGTGATGACAACGGGCCGGAAGTTTAGCCGCCGGCGCTTGGATCGGAGCCGGCGTTCCGGCTGCAGCCTTCGTTCCGTCTGCAATCGGCGCTCTGGTTGTAGTCGGCGTTCCTGCCGTAGCGGATGCTTCGACTTTGTTTGTGTTGTTTCCATAGCAAGAGAGACTACTGAGCGGTTTCGGCGTAAATCGACCGCGACTGCGCCCAGGGGGTATCCAGTTCAAGAAAAGGAATAAAAAAGAGAAACCGGTCTAAATAAAGAGGAACATGAGAGGCCTTCATTTGGGCCTTCACCCGAAGAAAATAACGGTGCCCGGGTTCAAGGTGAGAACGCGCCGCCATGGGAAACCGCCGCTTCTCCGAGACAAAAGCGCGCATGTCCTCCACCCGATCAAAGACCTGCTCTGCTGTTGCCCTTTCATCCTGCCGACGTACCGTGTAGATCTTTTTCAAGGTGTCGTATTTCACAGTATACCGGATTGTTTTGGCTACGACCTCTTCGTCAAACCAGTTTTCGTGTTTCTTGTTCAATAAGACATAGTAATAAAAATCTTTCTCGATGCCATCGTGAATCTCTTTCTCGATCTTCCGGTTAAACCCCTCCTTTAACTCAAAAGAAGCGAAGATTTCATCATGAATGATTTCGACCTGAACAGGATCAATTCGTTCCCTTCCTGCAATCGCCAATGAAGGGAATAATAAAAAGAAAAGAGCGAGAGATTTTGTTAATAACATATTCAATAGGGATCGCATTCCGGCTAAAATCATGCCGAAATGACTACATTATAAGCCAGCATCAGTATGAAACACTACAAGGTACGCTTTTAATTGATCGGTGACATTTTTTGCCCAAATCCCGCGATAGAAAGCAAGAAATATGGAAACCCCATTGTGGTGAGACGATTGGAGAGAAAAAGGGTTCACCCAACGGGTAGGAACGATTTTTCTTAATTACTGAAAGAATTTCGTCATATTTCGCAACGTCTATCGAGGGATTTGGGTCTTGGTGATTTGTTGACAAAATTCCCACGTCGGTGATATAGACTACGACGGTGGTGTGTTAACGGAGGGTGTTAGGCATCTTTTTTAAGGCCTTTTCCCAAAGAGTTAAAGTCTATGAACAGTAGGCCCTCGTTTTTAAAAAACCCAACCTTTGTATTTTCGGCTCTTCTAGGGGTTATACTAGCCTTTGCCCCATGTGACGGCCTGGCGTTACAAAGCCAGGAGATGAATCTATCGGAAATGGTCCAGGAGGCCGACCGGATTGTTGTCGGTAAGGTTATTTCAGCGGTTGAAAGTGCTATTCCCGGCCCTGGTGGTGGAACAATTCCTATCATGGAATATACCCTGCTGGTTTCTAATACCCTCAAGGGCGCGACGGACGCCCGCATGGTCATCCGGCATGTGCGGTTACCGGGCGCTTCCTTTTTTCTCGGTAATGAATCTGCAACGAGAATGGGGCTGCCTGTCTACAAGGTAGATGAAGAGGTGGTTCTCTTTTTAACAGGTGAGAGCTCATTGGGTCTTTCCTCTCCTGTTGGGCTGGTGCAAGGGGCTTTTCGGGTTCAAATGGATAAGAGTGGTCAACCGGTGAGTATAGTCAATGGCGTTGGCAATGTCGGCCTCATGCGGGGGGCCGATAGCGCTGCCAATCCCCGAATGAAAATGGCTCAGGAGCAAGGGGCGCCGCAGGATTCCTCATCGGCTCCCAAAGGCGGGCCTCTCTCGTATTCCGGGTTTATCTCAACGGTGAAGGAAATGGTCAGTAAGAAATAAGGCCCATCCTCACCAACCTCCCCTTGGGAGGGATAATAAGGATAGATGGAAGTGATGCAGAATAGAAGACAGGGTGGGTTTATTGCGGGGTGGGTTGGCTTCTTTATTCTGGCGGGGTTAGTTCCAGGGTTTGGGGGAAGTCCCATCGCCACGGACGCTACAACCTGCGAGCCTTTTATCTGGCGTTCCATGCCAATTGTTTGGAATCCGGATTTGGGAAATTTGGGCGACCCTACCGGTCCGGGGTACGACAATGCCGGCGCGGTTGCCGCAACGGCTGCTGCATTTGATCTGTGGGCCGGGAGTTCGCCTGAAACTGCGTTTGCGAATCTTTCATTTAGGGCAGGTCCTCCCCTTCCTGTAGATGTTAATGAGACGAATTTCGGTCCATTTGTTTCCGGGGTTTCGGATGGACTGAATCCAATAATCTATGATGCGAATGGCGCCATTTTCGCGGCGCTTGGCCTGCCAGGTATATTGGGCGTTGCTGGATTCGACAGAGGGACCTTTAGGCCGAATGTACCGGGTACGGCAACGATTGTTGAGGGATATGCGATATTTAACGGCGCTTTTCTTGATGGTGTTCCTCCTGATTCTACCAAGGTTAAATTTGCTTCTACGTTTACCCATGAGCTGGGCCACTTCATTGGCCTGGGTCACTCCCAAGTCAACGGCAGGGCCTTTTTAGAGCGTGAAGATATTGGTTTTGGTGTGCCACCCGTTGACTCGGTTGAAACGATGTTTCCTATTGTGTTGGGGGATGCTGATCCAGAGATGGACGATAGGGTCATGGCTTCGGCATTGTACCCCGGTATTACCCCGGCCGTGCTCCCTGGTATGATTACCGGCACGATCTTTAGTACCGATGGAACAACGAAGCTCTCCGGCGTCAACGTGATCGCTCGAAATATCGCTGATCCATTTTTTAATGCCGTATCGCGTATTTCAGGTGATGATGGAGGTGGTGATCCCGTCAGCGCCTGTCATGGTAAATTTACGATGAAGGGATTGGATGGTTCCTATCGTGTTGAGGTAGACGAGATTACCTCGGGATCATTCTCAACGCCGCCCTTTTCTCCCCTGCCAGGCCCTGAAGAGTTTTTTAATGGGACAGACGAGGCAACGACAAACCCGCCCGATAATCCAACGGCATTTACCCCTGTACGGGCAACCCTAGGAATGTCACCCAGCCGAGTTGATATTGCTTTTAATGGGGCACCACCGCCGCCATCACCGCCGCCATCACCACCGCCGCCACCACCACCGCCGCTTGTGGAGGTTTGCGATGGCGTTGATAACGATTTGGATGGGATGACGGATGAAGGCTTTGTGGATACGGATCGGGATGGCATTGCCGATTGTGTTGACCCCGATGATGATGGAGATGGACTCGCAGATACGGCCGATGAGTGTCCTCTGCTTCCAACGTCCAATACAATTATTGGAACAGCGGGTCGAGATAGATTAAATGGCACCCCCGGCAATGACCTCATCCGTGGACTCAGTGGTGATGATATTATTAAGGGTCGCGGCGGAAATGACTGCCTGGTTGGAGGCGCCGGTAAGGACAAGGTTTATGGCGACGATGGTAACGATATTGTCTATGGTGGCGATGGGAACGACCAATTATTTGGTGGTAGGGGAAATGATGTCTTAAATGGTGGGCTAAATGTCGATAAATGTTCTGGCAACGCCGGTATTGATACAGCTATTCAATGCGAGAAGATCAGCGGTGTTCCGTGATCATAGGGCCCCTCTCCTTAACCCTCTCCCGCTTGGGGGGGGAGGGAAGGGTGTGGGATTCTGGCTTAAGGATTGCCGGTCGGGACACCGACTGCGGAATAACAGGGCTTTTATCTTAGCCCCCCAAAAGTGGGTTTGACATCTTTACTAAAAGCTTTCTATAATTTGAGTATAGGGGGGGTAGATGTTTGGACTTGGATTTCCGGAACTTTTAGTAATTCTCTTGATTGCACTGGTTGTTTTTGGTGCAGGGAGATTGCCTGAAATTGGGACAGGCTTGGGTCGCGCCCTTCGGGGTTTTAAAAAGGGGATGACGGAACCGGATGCGGTTGATGTCACCCCTTCTTCTCAGTCTGTTGAGGAGCAGAAAGAGGAGAAAACGGTTTCCAGGTATTGAGTTTTATGCGTACTTTCCTTCTCTTATTACTATGGGCGCTCCCCGCTAGCGCAGGAGCCCAATCCTACCTTCAAGAGGGCATGGCGCCCCCTCATGGACAAAAAGAAGTTTTACACTCCACAATTCCCTCTGCCAAGGCCTATTATCGTACTATTTTGGGTCTTCAGTACGAAGAGAATGGAAAATTTCCCGAGGCATTGAAAGAATACAAGCAAGCCCTGGCAGAGGATCAGGATGCGCCCTTTCTTCTGATGCACATTGGTATCGTCCTGGCGCAATTGGGAGAAACCAATGAAGCAGTATCCTATCTTGAACGCGCCCGTGCATCCTCTATCCAGAATATCAACACGCTAAGCGTGTTGGCAGACCTCTATGCCTCCTTGGACGAAAAAGAGAAGGCGGCGGCTGTTTACGAAGAGATTATTGCCAATACGCCTGAAAAGATTGACGGCTATCTCGCCTTAGCCCGGTTTCTTGCTACAGAAAATGATTTTCCCGGCGCTATTCATGCCACAGAAAGGGGGATTGATCGGTATCCCTCTTCCTATTTCGGCCCTTATTATCTTGCCAAGCTGCTTTCGCATGAAAAGGAATATGAAAAGGCGATTGAACAGTATCAAAAGGCCGTGGCGATCTATCCTGCATTCGTCACCGCACATTTAGAGTTGGCCTCGCTCTATGAAATGTTAATGGACTCGGATAAGGCCGAGGCCGTTTATCGAACCATTCTCGAAAAAAGCAACGTGGAACATCGTGAGGCCGGTTTGCGGCTGGCGCACCTCCTCACACAAAGAAAGGCCTATAACGACGCGATGGGGGTGCTCAATCGGCTGTTGGAAGAAGAACCGAACAACCCGGATGTTTTGCTTAAAATTTCGCTGCTCTGGTCGGAACAAAATGAATACGCGCAGGCGATGGGGGCGTTGAAAAGGGTGCTGGCCCAATGGCCCCATGCATCCGATTTAAAGGTTTATTTGGCCTCTTTATATGAACGACAGTCCGAGCATGAAAAGGCGGTTACAACCTATCAGGAGGCGCTCCAGATGGGGGGAGATCGTTATGATATCCGTCTTCGATTGGGCGCCCTTTATTTTTATCATTTCAAAAAGATGCCGGAGGCCTTGGCAGAGGGGGAGGCCGCTTTGGAAGTTGATCCTGATAAGCCCGATGCCTATCTTTTAACGGGGTTGATTTTGTATGAGTCCCAACGATTTGATGAGGCCGCATCCCGTTTTGAAAAGGGGATTGAGGTCGCGCCCAATCGGGCCGATCTCCATTTCCACTTAGGCGCCACCTACGATAAACTCAATCGTTTTGAAAGTTTGGTAAAAGAGATGGAACAGGCGATTGCCCTGGATGCTGAATATGCCATGGCCCTCAACTACCTGGGTTATACCTATGCGGAACGGGGGACGGAGCTTGATAAGGCAATTGATTTAATCAACCGGGCCTTAGTGATTCGACCGGATGACGGCTATTATGTAGACAGCCTGGGTTGGGCCTATTACAAACAGGGGAAGGTCAAGGAGGCCCTGGCGTTGCTTCAGAGGGCCGTTTCACTTGTACCAGACGATCCCGTTATTTTGGAGCATTTGGGCGAGGCCTATCTTAAAGAAAATAAACGCGACCAAGCCTATGAGGCATGGACATTGGCCTTGAAACTCGATTCCAAAAACGAAAAGCTAAAAACGCGCTTTCAAGAAGCGGGATTTAACAATCCACCGACGGTCGGTTCAAAACCGCTTTCCCAATCCTACTAATCTGCCGACGGCCGGCCGGAACGCCGGCTGCGACCGAAACGCCACCTGTGGCCAAAGGTAAAAAATAGGTTGATTTTACTTCTAAATAGGAGGTATTCTAGCGCCATGGGATTGGGCTCGATCATGCAAAGACTTCTAAAATATCACCTCTCTTTTCTTATTGCCTTCATACTCCTTTCTCTGTTGGGTAGTCAGGCGTTTGCATGCCTTTTCCCCTCGCCTGTGGAGATGCGCGAAGAACGGGCCATGGCCTGTTGTACTAAGTCCTGTCGCATGAAAACCACGCAAAAAGCGGCTCAGCAAGCCTGCCAGCAAAGTCGTGCAACAACGGGCCAGTCCCAGTTAATGGCTCAATCTAAAACAATAATGAAGGCAGCCCAGAAAGACCTGGCCAACAGCCTTTATGGATGGCATCATCTGGTTGTACATAACCCGCTTCTTACGCCGCACCTTGTTTCAAACGACTTAGTAACCGACAGCTCCCATCGCTTGGTCGCTCTATATCTACGCACCCGTTCCCTGCGTATTTAATTCCACTCACTTCAAATCTTTGGTTGGTCTTTACTCGCTTAATAAAAGTAAGCGGGTGTTTCCTTTTTACACGACTATTTTTAAATTGCAGGAGGTAACGTGTTTATTCCCTCTAAGCTGTCTGTGATCATTCTTGTGGCGATTGGTTTTTTGTGTTGGCCGATGAAGGTTATGGCTGCCTCGGACACTCGCGAAGAATCACCGGTGTCTTTGATCGCTTTAATTAACGAGGCCCTGGAGAAAAATCCGGAGCTTCTCTTGTGGAAACACAGGTGGCAAGCGGCCAAGGAGAAAATTCCACAGGCGCAGTCGCTAGATGATCCACAACTAACCATCACCCAGTGGGAGATACCGTCTAATTTCAATATCGGTAATGCCAATGGAACCTGGTATGGGATAGGACAGTATTTTCCTTTTCCTGGCAAACGATCCCTGCGAAGCCAGGTTGCCACAAAACATGCCGCAGTCGCTGAACAAGACTATCATGCCAAGGCGCGTGAGATTACGGCGCGTGTAAAGGATGCTTACTTTCAGCAATTCCTGATACAAAAAAGCATCGCCCTCTTGATTGAACATCAGGCGTTGCTTACAGAGTTTATACGCATCGCCAATAAAAAATATGCCGTGGGGCAGACGGGACAGCAGGAGGCGCTCCATGCCCAGGTGGAGTTGTCCAAGCTGCATAATCGCCTGCTGATTTTAAAGCAAGAGGAGTTGGTCAATACAGCCGAACTTAATACCCTTACGAATCGTCCGATGGAGTGGCCGCTGGGGACTGTTCCCATGTTGGAGCACCGCCCCTTTTCTCTGACGTTTGAGGAACTAACCCAGCAGGCTGCCAGGGAGCGTCCGGAGTTAAAGGCAACAGAATTGATGGTTGAAAAGAGTCAACAGGCTAGACACCTCGCAGACAAAAATAATCTGCCGGACTTCATGATCGAGGTTATGCATTGGGATGTGCATCAAGGCGCCAACGCATGGCAGGCGAATTTCAAGATAAATCTTCCCTGGGTGTTTAGAGAAAAATATGCCGCAAGCCTGCGCCAGGCCGAGGCCGAAGAGGCACAGGCCCGCGCCAACCTGCTTACACTTTACAACCAGACGATGTTTGAACTAAAGGGCCTCTTTACCCGGATTAAGACTGCTGAGCAACTTATTTTGGTTTATCAGGGCGGGGTGCTGCCGCAGGCCGAACAGTCGTTGAAGGCCGCCCGGATTGGCTATCAAGCGGGGAAAATCAGCTTTCTAAACCTTATTGAAAGTGAGCGAACCTTACGTGATTTGCAATTGGAATACTATACCACCCTCGTTGAATATGAAAAAAACAGGGCTAAGTTGGAACGGGTGGGGGGAGTTGCAAAAGGAGAGGATCAATGAAAACAAAATGGACTATGGGTGGAATTCTAATAACCGTCATTTTATTTGGGTACTTCTTTTATAAAATCAGACCGATGCCGGAGGCACCCATGCCGACGGCAAAGACATCCATGGAAGGCATGGCGGGGATGGAAATGGAGCCCACTCAAGGCCCAGCGGGCCTTGCTCAAACAGATGTCATGGTGTCACCGGCACGTCGGCAACTAATTGGGGTTAAAACGGAAGAGGTGAGAGAGCAAACGCTTGAAACAAGCATCCATGCCGTAGGTATTGTAGACTATGATGAACGGCGTATCCGCCAGGTCCATCTACGTGTTTCGGGCTGGATTACCGATCTACAGGCCGACTACACCGGTAGGCCTGTGAAAAAAGGAGGGTCGCTTTTGACACTCTACAGCCCGGATTTAGTTGCCACCCAGGAAGAGTATCTCCTAGCCAGGGAAACCTGGGAACAGATAAAGAATAGCCCCGTGGCGCATGTGCGAGCCGGGGTCGATGCCCAGATTAAATCAACACGAAATCGGCTGCTGCTCTGGGGGATGACGAAGGATCAGATTAGCCAATTGGAACAACGTGGCATACCCCAAAAGGAGATCACGCTTTACTCGCCCGCGCACGGGGTTATCACCAAGAAGATGGCCATTGATGGCATGTATGTCACCCCGGAGATGAACCTATATGAGATCACCGATCTTTCGGTGGTTTGGCTCTACGCGAATATCTATGAACACGAACTGTCTCAGGTAAAAGTTGGTCAGGAGGCCGCTGTAACGCTGGCCGCTTGGCCCGGTGAGACCTTCAATGGAAAGGTGGTCTATATCGATCCCTATCTCAACAACGAGACGCGAACTGTGAGGGTTCGGATGGAGTTTTCCAATGCCGACAGCAAGTTAAAGCCAGGGATGTACGGGAACGTCGTCATCAAAACAAAAGGAGACAAGAAACTGGTCATTCCCCAAGAGGCCCTCCTTGACTCCGGAAAACAAAAGCTAGTCTTTATTGATCAAGGCGGCGGCATGTATGAACCGAGGGCGGTGACAGTGGGACATAAGACGGGTGGTTTTTATCCGGTTCTTTCCGGATTAACATCGGGGGAGAGGGTAATTACCTCCGGTACCTTCTTGATTGACTCCGAAAGTAAGCTAATGGCAGCCACCAACATGATGGGAATGCTGGGAATGGGCGGCGTGAAAATGGAGCAGGCCCAGATGGGCGAGATGGAGATGGGCGAGATGAAAGGAATGAAAATAGATCAATCAGCCTCTCCGCGTGAGCAGATCGTGGAGGATTTAACGGTAACGCTGGCTGTTGATCCTGAGCCGCCAAAGAGAGGTAGAAATAAACTCCGCCTGAGTGTCCATGCCAAGGAGGGGCTGGTGACGGGTGCAAAGGTCACGGTCGTCAATAACATGGACATGCCTGGGATGGAGGCCGAAACCGTCGAGGCTACCTCTACAAAGGATGGGAATTATGAGGCAACGGTTGCCTTTACAATGAAGGGCGCGTGGACAATTGATGCGATTATTGTGCGGGGTAAGGCAAAGCCCGTCACCGTGCATTTTACTGTTCCGGTAGAGAAATAAAAGGTATATGAGTGTTCTGCCCAAGGCTACGACAAAGTTCGTCATTCCGGCGTGCTTCTAGCCGGAATCCAGGGTATGCCATTGTGTGCAATTCTGGATTCCGGCTTAAAAATTGCCGGTCGGGACGCCGACTGCGGAATGACAGCGTAGGGTTGCTTTAATTATGAGACCCTTAATAAAACAACAGCGAGAGAAATAACATGGTTGAACGGATCATCGAATATAGCGCCAAGAACCCCTTCATCGTCTTACTGGGGGCGCTCTTTCTCTCGGCCTGGAGTTACTGGGCCGTTACGAAAACACCGGTAGACGCCATCCCCGACCTCTCGGACGTCCAGGTGATTCTCTACACCGAGTGGCCGGGCCGCAGCCCCAACCTCGTCGAAGACCAGATCACCTATCCTATCGTCACCTCAATGTTGGGCGCCCCCCGTGTGAAATATGTTCGCGGCGCCTCCGACTTTGGCTTTTCCTACGTCTATGTGATCTTTGAGGACAACACCGATCTCTACTGGGCGCGCAGCCGGGTTCTGGAATATATGAGCAAAATTACCGGTAAGCTGCCTGCCGGGGTCAATCCCGTCCTGGGGCCGGACGCAACGGGCGTGGGCTGGGGCTACGAATATGCCCTGATGGATGAGAGCGGCCAGCATGACCTCTCCGAGCTTCGGTCGTATCAGGACTGGTACTTACGGTATCAGCTTCAGGCCGTGCCCGGTGTGGCGGAGGTGGCCTCCGTCGGCGGCTTTGTCAAACAGTATCAGGTGAATGTCGATCCTAACAAACTCCTGGCCTATAACATTCCCTTCACGAAGTTGACCCAGGCAATTCGAATGAGCAACAACGACGTCGGGGGCCGCGCCATCGAGATGAGTGAACGGGAATATATGATCCGGGGACGAGGCTATATCCAGTCAATACAGGATTTGGAGATTATCCCCCTGGGCGTGGGCCAAACGGGTGTGCCGATTCTTCTTAAAGATGTTGCCACAATTAGTCTGGGGCCGGAGATGCGTCGTGGTGTTGTCGAATTAGACGGCAAGGGGGAAGTGGTGGGTGGCGTCGTGATTATGCGGTATGGTGAGAATGCCCTCAATGTGATTGATCGGGTGAAGGCTAAAATCCGCGAGATTGAGCCATCGCTGCCTGCGGGGATGACCATTGTAACCACGTATGACCGATCCGATCTTATCCGGCGGGCCATTAACACCCTCAAGGAAAACCTGATTGAAGTGACCATCGTGGTGAGCTTGGTGAGTCTTATCTTTCTGTTCCATTTCCGATCGGCCCTGGTGGCTATCTTAAGCCTGCCGATTGCGGTTCTGATTGCCTTTATTCCAATGTATTATATGGGGCTGACGGCCAATGTTATGTCGTTAGGGGGAATCGTCATCGCGATTGGCGCCATGGTGGACGCTGCTATTGTGATGGTGGAGAACGCCCACCAAAGATTGGAATCCGTAGGGGCGCATTGCGATGCGCCCCTACAAGGCCAGGATCGGACTCAAATCATTATTGACGCCGCAAAGGAACTGGGCCGGCCGATTTTTTTCTCCCTGCTCATTGTTACGGTTTCGTTCATGCCGATCTTTACCCTTGAGGCGCAGGAAGGGAGATTGTTCAAGCCCCTGGCCTTTACGAAGACCTTTGCGATGTTCTCCGCCGCCGCGCTTTCGATCACGCTTGTGCCGCTCTTGATGGTCTATCTCATTCGGGGGCGGATTACACCCATCGAGAAGAACCCAATCAATCGGGGGCTGATTGCCCTCTATGAGCCGCTCGCGCGATTGGCCCTCCGGTTTCGTGTTTTGGTGATCATTGCGGCCCTGGTGTTGGTGGGGATGACGATTCCTGTTTTTTTACGACTGGGAACCGAGTTTATGCCGCCGATGAACGAGGGCTCGATTCTCTATATGCCCACTGCCATGCCCGGTATTTCAGTGACGAAGGCGACGCAGATCATGCAGCAGCAGGATACGCTTCTTGCGCAATTTCCGGAGGTGGCAAGGGTGTTTGGAAAAATCGGGCGGGCCGAGACCGCCACCGATTCCGCGCCGCTTTCGATGACGGAGACGACGATCACACTTAAACCCGAAGATCAGTGGCGGCCGGGGATGACCTGGGACAAACTGATTGCCGAGATGGATGAGGTGATGCGGTTCCCTGGAATGCCCAATATTTGGTGGATGCCGATTCAGACGCGCACCGAGATGTTGGCCACCGGGGTGAGAAGCGCGGTGGGGATTAAAATATACGGGCAGGACTTACAGGAGATTGATCGTATTGGCCAGGAGATTGAGGGATTGTTGTCCGGCGTTTCGGGAACGCGGAGCGCTTTTTCGGAGCGGCTTACGGGCGGCTATTATCTCGATTTTATTGTGAACCGTCATGAAGCGGCCCGTTATGGCCTGAAAGTTTCCGAGGTGACGGAGATCATCGAGGCCGCGATTGGCGGGGCCAATGTTACGATGACGGTGGAAGGCCGGGAGCGTTACCCCATCAATGTTCGTTATGCCCGTGATTTGCGGGAGGATATGGATAGCCTGAAACGAATTCTGGTTCCGACGCCGATGGGGGCGCAGATTCCCCTGGAGCAACTCGCAAAGATCGAGGTCACCACTGGCCCGTCAATGATTAAGAATGAGAACGGTCTTTTGGCCGGTATTGTCTATGTGGATGTGGCGGATCGGAACCTGGGGGATTATGTAGGGGAGGCCAGGCGTGTGATTGCAGAAAAGGTTCGGCTTCCGGCGGGCTATTCCATTGGTTGGGCGGGGTCGTATCAGTATCTCTTGCGGGCAGAGGAGCGGCTCCGCGTGGTGGTGCCACTGACGATCCTGATTATCCTTGTGTTGATGTATCTCAGCTTAAAGTCCGTGGGCCGTTCCCTGTTGGTGATGCTCACGGTGCCGTTTTCACTGGTAGGGGGAATCCTCCTGTTGGCGTTTCTGGATTACAATCTCAGTATTGCGGTCTGGGTGGGGCTAATTGCGTTGGCCGGTGTGGCAAGCGAGGTCGGCGTGGTGATGATTGTCTATCTGGATGAGACCTGTAAACGGTATCAGCAGGAGGGCCGGATGAACACCCAGGACGATCTAATGGAGGCAGTGATTGAGGGCGCCGTGCATCGGGTGCGACCTATCGTGATGACGGCAGCGACTGATATCATAGGCTTGTCACCGATCATGTGGAGTCACGGAGCGGGCACCGATGTGATGAAGCGAATTGCCGCGCCGATGATCGGCGGGATGACCACGACAATGGTATTAGCGCTTTTTGTGATTCCTGCGATTTATCTGTTGTGGCAGGGGTGGAAGATGCGACAAGAGAAGACCCCCTCCATGTAAAACCGCGTAGGCTAGTCCATCAGTGACCTTTTCAATTCGGACCGGCCGAATCTGGCCGGAAAGGTTTTCGTCGGTTGCGACGCCTACACGGATATAATTCCCGGTTAATCCTTCAAAAAGACCGACCTCATTTCTATGTTCAAACAAAACATCAAACGATTTTCCGACGGCATTCTGATAAAAGCGCTCCCTTTTCTTTTTGGAGAGATCAATCAGATACTGAGATCGTTTTTTGATAGTTGACGAAGGGACTTTTGGGAGATTCATGCGGGTCACACGTGTTCCTTTTCGTTCTGAAAAGGGGAAGACATGCAGGTAGGCAAAAGGAAGCGACTCAATCAGCGTAATCGTTTCATCAAACTCTACATCCTCTTCGCCGGGGAAGCCCACCATCACATCGGCTCCAAGGCACAAATCGGGAACGCGCGCAAATGCCTCTTTGACAAAGCGGATATAATCCTCCCGCGTGTACCGTCTTCCCATATTGGACAAAACAGTGTTGCTACCGCTTTGCAATGGAAGATGAAGATACGGACAGACCTTCCCATCTCTCATCCGGTCATATAAGCGCAAAGGCACCGTCGTCGGCTCAATAGAGGAGATGCGAATCCGACGTAGGCTATCAATTGCTTCGAGCGCTTCCACCAGATCGGCCAGCCCTCTTCCTTCTGCGGCATACTCACCCAGGTTCACACCCGTTAAAACGATCTCCTGATACCCTTGCGCCGCCCAAAGAGACGCCTCCAGAAGAACATCGTCCCATTTTCGGCTGCGCTCCCGGCCCCGCGTAAATGGAATGATACAAAACGTACAGAAGAAATCACACCCATCCTGAATTTTTATATTGGGGCGAGTGTGACGATAAAACAGATCGTGTGCAGGTAAGGGAAGAGAAAAATCGTCTTGCCCTATTTTGGGGGTGTGAAAGACAAGGGGTTCAGAAAGTTTGCTTACCCCCTTTTCTTCAACCTGCTTCACCAGCGACGGGAGCATCATTTTATATTCTGTCCCGGCAATCAGATCGATCCCCGGTATTTTCTTCAGCGCGGAGACACCCACCTGGGCATAACAACCGGTAACGGCAATAAAGGTATTGGGGGATTTCCGCAAGGTCTTGCGAATGATATGACGACACTTGGCCTCGGCCGATTCGGTCACTGAGCACGTATTAATGACACAAATATCAGCGGTCGGAACGCCAGCTGTGACCGGAACGCCGGCTGCGGTTGTGTTATCGACGATCTGGTATCCTTCTTTGCTGAAGGCGGTGGCAAGAGTATCGCTTTCTGACTGGTTGAGTCGGCACCCGAGGGTATGGAACGTGAGGGTGGGAGCGGGCATTCTATGCCTTTTTTATCGGATATCCCGCCTGAGCCCAGCCTCGGAATCCCCCTTCCATGGAGGCCACATTCTGATACCCCATATTTTTTAACGATTGCGCGGCCATGGCGCTTCTTCCGCCTGCGGCACAATGGAGAACAATCCGCTTGGTTCGATCCTGAATTTGCTCTTCAATAGTCATTTCCAGAACGCCGCGTGGAACAAGGTTTGCCCCTGGGATAGCGCCTTGTTCGTATTCTTCCCGTTCTCGAACGTCAATAAGAACCACATCTTCTTTCTTGTCCATCATCATCTTCACCTCGTGGACCTGCAGAAGTTTCACCTCCTGCTTAGCCGCCAATACACAATCTTTCCACGTCTTCATTTTTTCTCCTTTCAGCAGAGAGCCGGGTGGAACACCGACTGCAAGCAGATTAATTATCCTTTTGTTTGTTTGATCCGGAAGCAAGAAGGATTTGTGTGAGAGGGGCATACAATTGATCAAGCCGTTGATCGAACCGATTAAAACGCTGATTCGATCCCCTCCGCAAATCATGCACATCTGCCTCAAGCCGATCCATCCTCGTGTTGATCTCCTGATGCAGAAACTTTAGCGTGACCTTCTTTATTGCGAACGGAACAGACATCTTCACCCCTTTCTGTTGTGATAGCCTCTATCGGGCTACATTGACAAACTTAAACAACTGCATGCGGCAGTATAGCAAGAAGGGAGGGGTTTTTCAAAACAGCAGCGTGATCGCCTTGCCAAGAACGTGTACATGAGGATTTCGAGCACCGCAGGCGTTATCACACCCGCGCAACGCAGCCGTTGGGCCGCGCAGTTTTTAGAGGTGCCCATTACAAACCCATTCAATAATAACCACATCCGCACTCCCAAACCGACTAACGGGGGCACCGTTATCCCCATTGGGATCGCCCGTTGGCGATCAGAATGCGTGGCCCAATGTAAAATAGGTTTCAGACGGGGATTCTGATCCATCGCGATCTAATTTGTATCCCCAATCAAACCGAAGGGGGCCGACCGGCGTATTATACCGAAGTCCAACGCCCGTTGTAGACTTGAGTTCTTTAAAACTGATCTCGTCAAATTCACGCCAGACATTGCCATGATCAAAAAAGAAAACCATTCCAAACGCCCCTGAAATCGCCAGGCGGAACTCTTCATTGAAGATCAACAGGGCATTGCCTCCCGCAGGCTCACCGTTAATCAGCGTGGCTCCTTCGAGGCCCAGCGTGTGGTGTGCGTATCCCCGCACCGTGCTTCTTCCCCCAACGAAAAAACGTTCCGAGATCGGAATCAACTGGGTTTCTCCAAAGCGTTCCGCCACACCAATTCGGGTTGAGAAGGCAAAGGTTCCTGTAG
>SBBA01000047.1 GCA_005239925.1 Candidatus Troglogloeales bacterium
CCACTCCGTCAATGGGATTAATAGGTACGCTCCCCCCCACCTTGTCCGATGAAAGCGTTAACGTCATTGCCCCTGTATGGGCTTCATAGGGATCAATCAGAATTGTGTAGGTCCCACTCATAGGTAACCTGGCATCAAGCTCATTCCCCTTTGTGTCTACCCAGACGGACGGGACCAAAACCGTCCCATCCGGCTTCAGAATCGAGACATAGCTAGTCGGAATCGTTACCCCTGCCATCCCCAACCCCACTACCTGACCCACTACCCCCTCAAATAAGATCATGGCAATTTTACCAGATGTAGTGATACTAACCACCTTGCTGGGGCCATCCATCTCCATTCGCCCAGTTGTTTCTATGTCTTCCGCAGTGTACCCGGGAGGTGGAACGAAGAAATCGTCTGTGCTGATCGCTGTGCCGTAGGGTGTTGTTACTGTGATTTTTCCTGATGTGACAGAAGAAGGCGCTATTGTTGCTATCACGGTACTGGAAGAGGAACTGACGGTTGCATAATCTGTATTAAATCCGACTCTATTCAAGTCGGGGTTAATATTAAAATGAGTTCCCATGATTGTCACTAATGTACCTACGTTTCCTATCGTTGGAGTAAATCCCGATATCGTAGGTACGCCAGTATCCGCTTTAACAGTAAATGCCGTTTCACTGATCGCCGTTCCCAACGGCGATGCTACTTGAATGGCTCCGGTAGTTGCTCCCATTGGAACCGTAGCGACAATCTCCGTTGCCGTTGCGAAAATTACACTAGCAGATATGTCGTTTAATGTAACTATGTTTTGATTCGGCTTGCTGCTAAATCCCGTTCCATAAATGGTAATCCTTGTTCCAACAGACCCATTTTGAGGCGTGAAATAAAAAATGGCAGGGACATTGGGGTTGCTAGGATGGTTGAATTGTTTATGTGAGATTGAAAGAAGATTTCCTACTTCATCATATTTATAAATGTATATGCCTTTGGAATAAATCACTGTCTGCAACCTCCCCAATTCGTCGTAAGAAAGATATTGGGGTGACGCAGGGACCGAATCCGGATTAAGCGGGTTTGAGCCGGCCGCTATTTCGTCCAAATCAGAATAACCGTCATTGTCATCATCAAGATCGACACAGTTGGCCTGGCCGTCGCCATCTGTATCGGTATCGGCGATCCCACAGCCGCAGGCCTGAGGCGCAATTTTCAGGGGATCGGTGGCACAGGCATCGTTACAATCGGGCGTTCTATCACCGTCGGTATCCGTATCGGCAATGCCACAACCGCAGACCTGGGGCGCAATCTTCATGGGATCGGTGGCGCAGACATCGTTGCAATCGGGCGTTCCATCGCTGTCGGTATCGGTGTCAGCCACCCCGCAGCCGCAGACACCAGGAGCTACCTTGGCGGGGTCCACAACACATTGATCCACACAGTCTGCGGCTCTATCGGCATCGGTATTCGGAAACCCTTCATCAATAAGGCCGTTTCCATTATTGTCTCGTCCATCGCAAACCTCCAAATCCGGATCACTCAGAATTTCCACCTGTGTAATGACATATTGGCCCCGAGTTGTTGGATCGGCGCAAGTCAGGGGCTTTGGCAGTGGGCCTCCTTTACAGTCTTTTTCACCAATTCTGTTACCCAGAACAAGCGTATCGTTTCCTAACCCACCACTCAGCGTCTCTCTCTGCCTCACAGCGATATCGCCTGCGGTAATCTCCATCCGGTCGTTTCCTGCATCCCCGGATAACCGATCCCTGCCCGTGCCACCACGAAGTGTATCATCACCCATTCCCCCCATCAGGGTATCATCCCCTATCTCGCCCAAAAGCGTATCATTTCCCACTCCCCCTTGAAGTTTGTCATTGCCACTACCCCCTGCCAGGCAATCATTTCCGCCCAACCCATCAATCCTGTCATTACCCCCGAACCCTCGGATCAGATCGTTGCCCGGAGTACCCTTGAGGGTGTCGTTTCTCGGTGTACCCGAAATAACATTGGACGTCCGTAAGTTGGGACATTCATCCTGGGTATCCGGAATTCCATCGGCATCGGAATCGAGAGGGGCCGCAATTGTCACACAGGGAAAAGAAAGATAAATAAGATGAAGAGAATAACAGGCGTAAAAGCCTGTGAGAAGTTCTGTGATCGAACCCACAGCTTATAACGAAGGAGTCGTATCTAAAACCTCAACCTTAGAAAAAAATACGGAGCGTAGAGGGCAGTTCTATATTATTTTTATAACATTGTAAATTTTTTTTTTGAAACTTTTTTGTTGTTATACCCTACCGCAATCTTGGGGCAAACCATCTTGTTCAGCTAGAGCAGTACCAGCCTGGTCAGTTTAGCAGACCAGTTCCCAGTATCCGTTCTCCTACTACATTCAAGACTCGAAGGATAAAAACCATCGCAGGGTTGCGTGGCGTTCGTTTTGCGTGATAGGATGCGCCCCTATCAGGAGAGATGTCCGAGTGGCCGAAGGAGCACGACTGGAAATCGTGTAGGCGGTTAAAAGCTGTCTCGAGGGTTCAAATCCCTCTCTCTCCGCCAATTTCTATAGATCGTTATTTATTAACTGCATTATAAAGACACCTTTAAAAGTCACTGGATTCCGGCTTAAAGATTGCCGGAATGACGGCGTTGTGTTCTTTTAATTATGAGACCCTTAATAGAAGGCAGGCATGCAGGAGGAAAAACCCCATATCGGTTCTCTGGAAAAGGCCATTACCCGTTTACAAGAAGGCTTGGAACGGTACCAAAGTAATAGGGCTGATATGCAAATCCGTGATGGATTGATTCAGCGATTTGAGTTCTCCTATGAAATAAGCCACAAGACGCTCAAACGGTATCTAGAATTTGCCTCGCCAACCCCGGAACAGTACGACAAAATGCCCTTTCAAGATTTGATTCGCTCCGGTAACGAACAAGGGTTGCTCCGTGGCGAATGGGTCAACTGGAAGCAATATCGAGATATGCGCGCCAAAACCAGCCATGCCTACGATGAAGAGATCGCGCTGGCCGTGGTCGCGGGCATCCCGGAGTTTCTGAGTGAAGTGGTTTATCTCTGTGACCAGTTACGGTCGAAGCTGACATGACAACGGGCATCCCCCAGATTGATATTCGTCCCGATCAATGGGAGATTGTTCATCACATTCTAAATCAGCATGTTGCAGGATACGCCGTGTGGGCCTTTGGTTCCCGTGCCAAATGGACAGCCAAAACCTACTCCGATCTTGATTTGGTCATCATTACTGATAAACCCCTGCCGCTTGCCATAAGCGCATCGCTTAACAATGACTTTTCGGAATCCGACCTACCATGGAAGGTGGATTTGGTTGACTGGGCCACCGTGAGTGAAGCCTTTCGAGAGATTATTTCAAGAGATCGGGTTGTCGTGCAAGAGGCAGGGGGGCCTGTCTAAAGGAGAGCTACACTATATCCTCGTTGACTCCAGAAATAGATGGGAATAAGAAAAAAGCAAAATCCATAACTCCCTTAGCTCGACCTCATTCCAGTGGTCTTTCGGAAGCGAAGGGAACTGTTTTAGAAAGGAACCAACCTGCTTCATCCCAGCATCATCGCCATCAAATCGCACCTGATCAAAGCCGAAAACGGTTTCTTTTGCTGGCCCCCTTTCAATGTAATTTAAAATCTCCTTTGAAAAACGGAGATAGGTTCCAAAGGGCGTCAGGCCAAACTCACCTGCTTCTTCCAACGGATCTGCCATCGATCGCCAGCGTGTAATCTGTTCGGCAAGAGGGGAAAGTCCCGCAGGGTAGTCACCCGCACATCGGTACGCCTTAAAGATGGCTTCATAGAATGGATTGGCGACGCCATTTCCAATCTCAATAGGTGTTTCTATTGTTTCGTGAGTAACATTTTGTGTAGTCGTATCTGTAAGCCCACCGCGACCAACGGGAGAGGTCCGTCCGCTCCAGCGCGGTGGTTGGCCTCCTAAGAGAATACCCACCCGTATGGCCTCTTCGATCTGACCCACTTGCTGTACGTGGTACGGTTTTGATAGGACACGCAACACCTTGCCTGGAATGAAAATGGGATCGGCCTCGGTACGGGACGGAAGCGTCATTCCTGTAATGCGATTGATTCCCATCTTGATTCGATGAAGGGGGCCGCCGTGACGTAATGTTAAAAGGGGATGCAGCATTAAATCTCTTTCAACAGGCGTGGTGGGGGCGTTTTTCTTAATGAGACAAACAATGAAATTGGTGCGAAGTTCTTGCCAAAGATCGAGATAATGGAGCACCGTGCTGTCACTCTGATCGGCCAAGTTTAATTTTTCTGCCATGAGGCCCGGCTGCCCCCAGGGGCGATGAAAGTAAAAGGCCGGCTTTAACCCTGCGTTGGCAATGAGCGCCCCCAGTTGATACCCTGTAAATCCGCGATCGCCCGCATGAAGAAAGCCATCCACAATTCCCGCATCGTTTTGACTGTCACCATAAGTTGTAAAGGCATATCGCAACGGGTGATCGGAGGAAAGAGCAAGCATGATTTTCCGCAATAACGCGGGGTGGGCTCGATCCCTGTAATGCAACCCCAATAGCCGGGCCAATCGCTGAATCTGAAAAATGCGATAGCGGCTAAAATAGGGATAGACCATGATCCGTATAATGCCGTCATCGGCCAATCGTCCGGCCAGTTCTTTGAGCGCCTTTTCCGGCTCTGCAAGATTCATGAGCACACCGTAGCATTCAATAAAATCAAACGGCCCATCGGGATAAGAGTTCGGCTGATTCAGATCGAGTGTCTTATAGCTTACTGAAAAGGTTCCATGAAGCAGATTCCGCAGGTGGGCAATATTAAGACTGGCTTGAGAAATATCGGTGGCAAGAATTTTGGCCTGGGGGTTGGCCAGGGCAAAGACATAGGGCTGAAACGTGCCGCAACCGACAATCAGAATACGGGGGGGACGCCCCCTGCGGGGTCTGCTGGGAGGCGGGGGAAGCCCGCAGCGGTCTTTCAGATAATTCAGGTTCAGCTGCCATGTATCGGCCCGTCGCACTGAGCCAACCAATGGTATCTGCGGATAAGGCCATTTTTCATATTGATTGTGAATGTTCTGGGATCGGCTCACGGCATGTTCTAAGAACAAGACTTATTAACCCTCCCATATCTGTCATTCCCGAGTGCTTCTATCGGGAATCCAGTTTTCTTGAAAACCACTGGATTCCGGCTTAAACATTGCCGGAATGACGGCGTTGTGTTGTCCTAATAATGAGACCCTAAATAATGGAAGGAGTAGGGTGTTCCCCTATTTTAAGTCACGCCGACTAAAAATAAAAGAAGCCATGCCCATCAGGAAGATACAATAAAGAACGGCATAACCGAAGGTGAGCAAAAAATAGCTCGGCTCAATGGCAACCTGATGCACCACTTGCGCTTTGATATCAAAATTGGCGAGGTTGGGCAGCATGTAATAAATCCCCTTTAACAGAGGGGCTACCGGGCCCTCCAGCTTTTTGCCCATGGCCATGAGGTCGCCGCTGACATGGCCCGTCACATAAATTGAAAGCGTGAAGATTGTGGCCAGCGTTGTGGTCGTAAAGGATGAAAAGAAAAGCGCAACGGCAGTGATAAGAGCCAGTTGCAGATAGATCATGCCAATCGCGGCAAGCAGTCGCGGCTCCACGTCGGTAATGGGTAGGTGCCAGTTGATTTGATTCCATATGAGCGTGAGATACAGCCCCACCGTCATAATAATTGTATTAACGCCCAATGTCAGCAACAGCCCGGCATATTTCCCCAGTAGAAACTCGGTTCGTCCAATCGGCTTCACGAGAACGGTATAGAGGGTCTTGCGTTCGATCTCTTTACTGACCAAGCCGACGCCCAAAAAGATGGCAATCAACACGCCAAACAGATTAATGCTGGCCAGGCCAAAATCCATAACAATCCTGGATCGCTCGCCAAGAGTAAGCGTTGAAAGCAGGATCGACCCGACAATCAGGATCAGGGAAAAAATAAGGAGATTGTAGAGGATTTTGTCCCGGATCGCCTCTTTGAAGGTATTGATCGCAACGGCGCGCCACTTCATTCCGACACCTCTTTCTGAACCAGTCGGATGAAACATTCCTCCAATGTTTCATTCCCTTCCCGAACCTCGTCGAGTCGCCCTACTTGAAGCAGTTTTCCCTTGGCAAGAATGCCCACACGATCACAAATCATTTCGACATCATGAATGATATGAGAACTGAAAAAAAGGGTCTTTCCCTGGGCCTTCAGCGTCAGGATCAATTCCCGCATCTCCCTTCTACCGATGGGGTCCAGCCCTGACATGGGTTCATCTAAAATAATCAGCTCAGGGTTATTGATCAACGCCTGGGCGATTCCGATTCTCTGAAGCATTCCTTTTGAGAACTTTCTGAGTTGCAAATGGGCCGATGAGGTCAACCCCACCTGATTGAGGAGGGCATCCACCCTTTCCCTGATCTCGTTTTTGGGCAGGCTAAATAATTTTCCATAAAAAGAAAGGATTTCAAAACCAGTCAGGTATTCGTAAAAAAAGGGGGTTTCTGGCAGAAAACCTATTTTAGATCGGATACTACTGTTGCTTATTTCCTGACCAAAGAGCCGGGCGGTGCCCGACGTGGGGCGCATGAGGCCCACCAGTATTTTAATGGTGGTTGTTTTTCCGGCGCCATTGGGGCCTAAAAAACCAAAGACCTCGCCCTCTTGTACTTCTAAATTAAGCCCATCCAAGGCCTTTATTTTGGCTTGTTCCACTCCATGTATATATTCTTTGGTAAGCCCTGTGGTTCTAATCACTTCCATTTTAGAGGCCTCTTTGACCTAACGATTTATTTCCGATTGAATAACTCTTTTTCAATCTCCTCGATTTTTTCGGCAATATTTTTCTTAACGATCTCATCCTGAACATTCAGGTAGACCACCTTCAAGAATAAGACCGCTGTTTCCAATTGCCCTTCTTGTGCATAAAGGCGGGCAGATAAAAGGGGAAGATAGGCGGGGAGAGGCCTTCTTCTTTTTGACGCCTCGGCAAGATAATAGGCGCCTTTTTGGGAATCTTTTAGATGGTAAAAATAATTAAAACCGAGATAAAACCAGGGCTGCCATGAATCGGGATCGTTCTTTATTCCTTTGAGTAAAATCGCGTTGCTAAAATCGATACGATTCGCGCGTAAAGAAAAAAAAATCCCTCCCACCTCGTACATATAGGAAAATTTTGTGTTAAGGTCGGTTGCGCGATCAATAAACTGGTAAATATAGTTGTAATCCTGCTCGGAAAGATATTCTTCTCCGAGTAATTGAACACTCCTTAACCAATACCAATCTGCTATAACCGATTTAAACTCCAAAGCGCCAACAGTTAAGGCCTCCTTTGAAAAAACAGGGCTACGACTATCAATCGGTTTGAACCGATCTTTTTGTAAATCAATCGCCCTTTGAAGGAAGACAAGTGGTCCTCCAAACAAAAGAACAACTATAAAGATAAGGCCCGCTTGTCGCAGCATATCCCCTCTGGTAAAGCGAAAAATCTCTTGCCTAAAACATAAAAGGGGGGATTTTATTCCCCCCTTTTATTCCTTCTCAACAAGGGACAAGACGCAAATTAGCTAACATCATTTGGATTATCGTTTAGTGCACGAGTCTGCCCCATCTGCCAGCAATCAATAATAGGATCAGTATCAAGGTTTGCTACTGCCGTAGCAACAAATGTAGCTGGGAGCGCAGCAGATGTACTAGATACTGTAGAACAAGCCGCTTGAGGCGTAGCGGCAGCAACACCTGTATAATTAATCTGGTTGCAGCCAGCCGCAAGCGCCACTCCCGCAATACCACAATCCGTTGTTCCAGCCCCCACACGATAGACGTATCGTGGCGTACCAGCGGGTGTCCATCCCAGTTGATTAAATGTTCCCGCATACAAACCGGTAGAGTTCTCCGTTAAAAATGCAGTCTGGCTTGTGAAGATTGATCCCAAGTTAATCTTTGCCTCAGACTGCCTCGACTTCGACTGGTAGCTTAAAAAGTTTGGAATGGCAATCGCGGCCAACACTCCGATAATGGCCACAACGATCATCAGCTCGATCAGCGTGAACCCCTTTGCATTTTTTACTTTGTTTAACATGTTACCTCCTGATTTATATTGTTATTGATCTAATCGACAACCCGACCGATCTCACTTTAACTATAAGCATCTTTTATGCCATTTCAGTTTTTTGATAAAGGGTATATTTTCCAATAGTATGTAGATATAATTTTTTTTAAATATTCAAACAGTGCCAAAGAGTGTCACCCTATTTTGACCCAGAATGACATTATTTGGCACTATAATAAATTGACAATGATAGGGCTTTGGGATAGTTTCTTGTTGGTAAATGGCTGATCAGGAAATCGTCTACCATAAAATAACCCGTTTCTTTGTAACCGGGTTTGGAATTGGGTACGTTCCCATTGCGCCGGGAACGGCGGCATCCCTACTGGGCGTCCTTCTCTTTATACCCCTGCAATCGGTTCCGCTCTATTACGCCCTCCCCTTACTTTTCTTGCTGCTGGGGGTCGGCATCTATACAACAAACTTTGCCTATGCTCTTTTTGGCAAAAAAGACCCGTCTTGCATTGTCATTGATGAAATCGTGGCGATCTTGCTGGTGTTCTTTTTAATTCCCTCCTTCTTCGTATGGTGGACAGCAGGCTTTTTACTTTTTCGTTTTTTTGACATTACTAAACCCCCAGGTGTTCGAGAGGCCGAGAAGCTGCCTGGAGGATGGGGTATCATGGCAGACGACATCATCGCGGCCCTCTACACCCTCCTGATCCTTTGGCTAACCGATTATTTGATCCAAGGGGGGCTTTTCCTACGATCATAAAAACATAGTGAAAAAAAAAGTAAAAGGGCGTATAAAGGGGGAACGAAATAACAGTGTTACCGGTAGTACTTTGGGTACTACCGGTAACAGCGAAGGCGGCCCCTTCTCGGAGGGCGCACCCACAGCAGGGGTTGCACCCATTGCGATAGAGAAGGTTACACGACGTCTTTTTATTGCCATACCGATAGATGAGGCAATCCAAAAACAGATAGCCACACTGAGAGAGGAAGGAGTCCAGGCTGGGCTAATAACGGAGAAAGGAAGTCGGATTTCATGGGCTCGGTTAGAACAACTCCATGTTACACTGATCTTCCTGGGGGAAACCCCTCTCAGGCTAAGAGGGCCTATTGAACAGGTGATTCACGAGGCAGCGAAGGCCACACCGCCATTTTCTCTAACCTTATCGGGGTTAAGCGTTTTTCCGAGCCTCTCAAAGCCGCGTATTATTTTTGCCGGGATTGTAGAAGAGGCCTCTCTCATGGTATTACATCGGGAACTGGCGTTTGGAATAGAAGCGTTGGGGGTGCAGTTGGAATCGCGCCCCTTTCAGCCTCATTTAACCGTGGGACGCATTCAAACCGGGGGACTATCAGAAAATGGAAAACGCTGGATTGTAGAAAAAGGACAAGTAGAGATCGGAGATCAGGAAGTTACGTCCATTCACTTAATGGCGAGTCAGCTTCACCCAACGGGATCGGTTTATACCTCTCTCTACGCTTGTGACTTGGGAAAAATAGTTAAAGGAGATTAAATGGCCACAGAAAAATCAAAAGAGCAACCTTCCAAGGATAATCCGCGTGTGAAGGCATTAGACCTGGCCCTATCCCAAATTGAAAAGCAGTTTGGCCGGGGGGCCATTATGAAATTGGGGGGCGATCAGGTCAAGGCGCAAATCCCCTCTATTTCGACGGGCTCCCTAAATCTGGATATCGCCCTGGGGATCGGTGGGCTGCCCCGTGGACGGGTTGTGGAAATATTTGGCCCTGAATCATCCGGGAAAACCACCCTGTCGCTTCATGCCGTGGCGGAGGCGCAAAAAGCGGGTGGCACGGCCGCCTTTATTGACGCGGAGCATGCGTTGGACGTGGCCTATGCAAGGCGGCTCGGTGTCAAAACGGATGAACTCTTAATCTCCCAACCGGATACGGGCGAGCAGGCATTGGAGATTACCGAAACGCTGGTGCGGAGCGGGGCCGTTGATATCGTCGTAGTAGACTCGGTGGCTGCCTTGGTGCCACGGGCGGAAATTGAAGGGGAGATGGGAGACAGCCACATGGGGCTGCAGGCCCGGTTGATGTCCCAGGCCCTCAGAAAGCTTACCTCGGGCATTTCCAAATCGCAGGCAACGGTCATTTTTATCAATCAGATTCGAATGAAGATTGGCGTCATGTTTGGCAACCCGGAGGTCACCCCCGGCGGCAATGCGCTTAAATTTTATGCCTCGGTTCGATTGGACGTGCGCCGCATTGAATCGATCAAGGATGGCGAGGGCGTCATCGGCAACCGCGTTCGCGTTAAAGTGGTAAAGAATAAGACCGCGCCTCCTTTTCGTCAGGCCGAATTTGATATACTTTTTAATAGAGGGATCTCCCGTCTGGGCGAAGTGCTTGATCTGGGAATAGAAAAAAAGGTTGTGGAAAAGAGCGGGGCGTGGTACTCTTTTAAAGGCGAAAAAATGGGTCAGGGACGGGATCAGGCGATTCATTTCCTCCAGGAGAATCCCGCGGCCACGTCGGCCATCGAGAAGATACTCCGCGAAAAGAACTCAGATGAGCATTGATCTGGATGCATTACTAAAAGAGTCGATGGGGGCCAACTCCTCTGATTTGCATGTTAAGGTGGGATGCCACCCGATGATTCGAGTCGGCGGACGACTCTTTCCATTAGAGCACTATCCCAAGGTTGATAAGCCCACGGCCATCGAGCTATTGGACGGCATGCTCACCTCCGAACAAAAAGAAAAATTCAAGGGAAAACTGGAATGTGATTTTGCCTACAGCCGCTCCGGCCTAGGACGGTTCAGGGTCAATGTCTTTCATCAACGTGGATCGCTGGGGATGGCTTTTCGAATTGTCCCCTCTACCATCCAGTCCATTGAAAAGTTGATGCTTCCGCCGATTGTCGCGAAGCTGGCCTTAGAGCCGCGCGGACTGATTTTAGTAACCGGGACAACGGGCAGCGGTAAATCAACAACCCTGGCCACCATGGTCGAGCAGATGAATTTAAATAAGTCCTGTAACATTATCACGATTGAAGACCCAATCGAATATCTATTTCACGATAAAAAGTGCATTATCAGCCAGCGGGAAGTGGGCCCGGACACCGAGTCGTTTTCTCTGGCTCTTCGTTCTGCCATGCGACAAGACCCTGATGTTATTCTGGTGGGTGAGATGCGTGACTTTGAGACGATTCAGACCGCCCTTATCGCGGCGGAAACAGGGCATCTGGTGCTTTCCACGCTACATACCCTGGATGCCGTTGAAACGATTCATCGGGTTATTTCCGTCTTCCCCCCCTATCACCAAAAGCAGATTCGGATGCAATTGGCTTCTGTGCTGACCGGTGTCATTTCGCTGCGCTTGATTCCTCGCGCCCAGGGAAAAGGTCGCGTCCCCGCCGTGGAGATCATGCTTCCTACGGCGTCTATTCGTGACGCTATTATCGATGCCGACAAAACAAGACGCATTACCTCATTAATCGCATCGGGACAGTCGCAATACCAAATGCAAACGTTCGATCAATCGTTGCATGAGCTTTGTGAGAAAGAGTTGATTACCTTTGAAGAGGCGATAAAATGGTGCAGCAACCCGGATGATTTTACGCTAAAAAAGAAAGGAATTCAGATGACCAACGAAAGTTGGCACGATGTTCAATTGGAAATAGAGCAGGGAACCAAACCCCGCGACCCAAAACGTATTTTGGGCCAAAGCACAACCGTGGGCCGATTCGAATAGCTGCCACGGGCAGAAACGAACGGAGCCCTCCCGTTGGTCGGTCTGGGCCTACCAAGGTCGTTACACAAAAAATTACCTACACAAAGAACCAGGTGTCACCAGCAGAGAGTTTAATTGCACAATAATCCGTTGCAGGGGGCAGGGACGTCAGGAGAGCATCCTCCCGCCTCATCCGAAACAGAACCGATCATCATCCGACTGAGCCGGGCCCTTCTTTTTATCCATCTGCTTCTCTCACCCCTTCTTTTTCAAAGGGGACTGATTGAGGTCTTCGAGTACCCCAAGACCATTCTGCTGACGACTACCGCGATCCTTCTTGCCGCCGGCTTCATCTCATACAAGGCCAGGCCGCAATACACAAAAGACGTTGGAGGACAAGACAAAAAAGGAAAAGAGAAGAAAGGAAGAAGCAAAGCAAGATCAGAAAGAAGCCATTTTGACGATCTGACCCTGTTGGGGATGCTCCTCTTTTTGGGCTCGGCCTTTCTTTCTACACTTTTTTCAAGAAGCAGCATCACTTCCTTTTATGGAGAGCATGAGAATTTTGCCGGGTTCATCACCATTGCCTCGTATACCGTCCTTTTCTTTGGCACATGGGCCCTTTGCCGTCAGGTAGAATCCTGCCGCAGGCTGCTGATGGCCTCCGTCGTGTCGGTTATTGTGATGGTCATCTATGGGGTGATTCAGGCGACAGGGCTTGATCCCTTTACATGGAAGAGAACGGCAACATTCACCAGTTTTAATTTCATGAGAATCTTTGGAACAATGGGGCACCCCAACCACATGGGCGCATTTCTCGTAATGGGATTACCGATTGTCTGTTATTTCCGGCTTCAAGTATTTAAGGAGAGCAATGTTCTCATGGGGCTTGTTCTGTTGGTCACGGAGCTTTTGGCTGCTGCCCTGATCGTCTTTTCATTTTCGCGTGGGGCCTGGGTTGCAATGGGCGTGGCAGGACTGGTGTTTGCCGGGGGATTGGCCACTGTTGCAAAAAAACGGACGATTATCTTTGCCCTCCTCCCCTGGATGGTAGGCCTTGCCCTGGGCGCCTTTGCCTTTTCTACACTCTCTTCGACAATGACAAAAGAAGCAACGGGGCCTACCACCTTATCAGGATCTGCTCCACCGCAGGCGTCGTCACGCCCAACAGAAGGGGTTCATCCACAGCCCCCATCAGAGGGGGCGAATCCTCTCTGGTTACGTGTTAAAGAAATGGGGATATCCGATTTAACAAAGGGAACACGATGGCCCATCTGGACAACGGCCTTCGCCATGTTTGTGGACTATCCACTTTTTGGCGTTGGCTTAGATGGCTTCCCATTGGCCTTTCAAAAATACCGTCCGGTGGAATACTGGCATCGGGAATGGGGCGGCACCCCCACGCGGGCGCATAATGAATTCCTCCATATCCTGGCAACCCAGGGGTTATTGGGGGCTATTGCCACGCTGGTCATCACAGCCGGGTTAGGTCTTGCCTTTATTCGGATTCTACGCAACAGGGATCGGCCCGACCTGATCCTTCCTCTTGCTATTTTTTCCGGCATCATTGGCTTTTATATACAAAATGTCTTTAGCTTTACTGTGATCGGCTGTGGCACCTTGTTTATGACCTTTGCCGCGCTGCTTGTTCGACTCAGCCGATCTATGCCGGAACCCATGCCACAACCGTCTGTATGGAAATTATCCCTGCCGACAATCCCTTCCCTGGCTCAATTTCGTTCCCCGTCGGTCGGCATTCAGGCCCTCATCTTACTTTTTACTGGCGTGACACTTTATCTGATGGTCATTCGGCCCGTGCAGGCCAATCGGCTTTTTTCTCACACCGTCTTTGACCGATCCCTTTCCCCCAGTGTGGCCACAGCACGGCTTGAGAAGGCCGTTGAGATGAACGGCACACGAAGTTTGTATTTTGATCATCTGGCATCGGCCTATCGAAAAGAGGCCAAAGCGACAAAAGACCCTGCGCTTCGCGCAGCGCTTCTTAAGAAGGCCCGTGTCAGCTACAACCGCGCGATTGACCTGGTTCCGATTGACGCGCACAATCATATGCGTCTGGCGAACCTTCTCTTGGTGATGACCAAGGAGACACCGCCGCTGGCTGAAACGGAAGAACTCTACGATACGTTGAAACAGGTTCTCACGCTGGATCCCCATAACGCCGACTTTTATCTGATTAGCGCGGATATTGCCACCTCAATCGGGGATACCCGGAGCGCCTCTCAATGGGCGATGAAGTCAATCAAATTTTATCCCCATTTTGCCCCTCCCCACGCCCAATTAGGGTTTATTGCCTTGATTGAGGCGGTTCGGCTGGCCAAGGATAAAAAACATGCGGAGATCAAGACGCTTTCCGAAAAGGCGATTGATCATTTGGAACGTGCGCTTCCTTTGTTTTGGGCCAATCACGAAGAAAAGAAGAAAACGGCCCAGACCAATCTTGAAAAGGCCTATCTTTTTCGTGCCAAGGCCCAGGAGCGTCTGGGCGAGGTTGACAATGCCCGAGCCTCTTATCAGCGTCTTTTGGAGGTCAATCCCAATCACGAGGAGGGAAAACTCGCCTTTGAGGCCTTCCAGAAACAGCAAACAGAATAGCCGTTCTGGTAAAAATCACTTCCCGATGCAAAATCGGTTGAATATATGATTCCAACGCCCCTCCGCCCCACTGGTTCTCTTAGTCGCCTACATAATAGACTCGCTTTTCTAGTGTTTCTTCTAGGAGACTCAGAACTTTGGGTATCAATGGCATCAGATGCTTTGTCTTATTTGAGTAAGAGCGCATTACGATAATCGGGAGGGGTAATGAACTAAGATTCTGCTGAAAACTGAGATTTTTTATCTATCGTGAGAAAGAGATCAAACCCCACTGCAGCACGCTTTAGGAACTCGCCATTTTTTGTCCCCTTCCAGTCCTGTTCGGTAACGGTGATAATTGTATGGTCAGGAAATAGGCCACGAAGATCGATCGGCACACACTCATCAAACAGAATCCTCATGCGGCGTGTTTTGTAGCTGCTCGTAGACGGTAGTAATCCAGTAAATCGGAGACTTGCTGAGGTAAAACACCAGGAAAGTTATTGAGGAATTCAGCGACTGGGTCTTCGCTTGGTGCCACCTCAGAAAGATAATCGAAGAAGGTGCTAATAGGCACACGAGTTCCTTTAAATACGGGAGTTCCCCCCATGATTTCAGGATCGCTTTGAATCACATCACACATAACGCCATTATACGGCAAACAACAAATGAATGCACAGGCCTTTTCCATTGCCTCATTGCCTCTTTTTTTGAGCAATCAAAATTGGGTTGGGGGCTATTCAGAAAATAGTTTAGATTTGTTTCTTCCTGGCCCCATATATTGTTATTCCCCATGACTGCCATGGGCCGGATTGGCCTGTTCCAAGGTCTTTCACCGTTAATTTCCACGTTCCAGCAGAATGTTCACCCAGATGCCGCATACTGCCAAAGCGCCATTTGACATATCGAAAGAAATCAAACAGACCCACATGTCTTTCAGCCAATAGGCTTACCGTCCCATCAGGCGATGTTAAGACCACTTCTAAATCAACAATCCGTGGATGATCCGGCGCATCCAATATTACCTCAACAAACTCAACGGCAATATCTTCCGTAACAGTAATTTCATTTGTTAGGCCAATGGCGTTGTTTTCTGGAATGGGCAAACCCACTTCCTTCTCACCTGTTAAAATAATTTCCATGCCCACGTTCTCCCACTTTTTTGCTATCGTTACTGCGGCTTCTGCATCCACCACGCCAAAACCGTATTTGTGATTGATCTTTATCCCAATGCCGTTAACGAACCAGTCCGGATCAGTAAGATCGGTAGGATGCGCGCTTTTTGTAAGAATGATACGGACATCTCTCCAGCCCAGATGAGGGTTGGCCTCCAACATCAGTGCAACCACCCCGGAAACAATGGGGGCCGACGCGGAAGTGCCACCGAATTTTTTTGTATAATTTCGGTTTGTATAATCATCGGCATTCTCTTCGGCAGGTTTCGGGTTATATCCTTCTTGCCCCATAATATCTGTCGTGGAAATCTGCTGCGTTTCAGCATCACTGGAAGGGGCGCATACAATTAGAGGCGCGCCCATCTCGGAATAGGCGGGGTGCTTACCATGCTCGTTTACGGCACAAACGGGGATCACATAGCGGTTATTAACCAGGCCGCTGTAATTGACATTATCGGTTGGGAGTCCATCCTGCGGCTCACCGCCGTTTCCTGCGGAAAAAACATAGACTGTTCCCAAACCATTCCTGCCGTAACGTGTCCCCTCTTCCAAGGCGATATGTACCAAACTTCGCAGGCCGATAGGGACACCCCAGTTATTAAAATCGCCCCAACTGTTGTTGGAGACCCATATCTTTTCTTTCTCCCAACTCAAGGCATGGGCCAGATTGCTTATGGAAGCGGCACGCAGGACATTGGAGCCGGCAATTCTGGCATCGGGAGCAACGCCTCGTATTCCCAGTCCGTTGTAGTTTGCAGCAGCAACCAAACCTGCAGCGGAGGTTCCATGATCTCCCGCCGTCTGTTGTGCCCCATCTTCCAGATAATTTACGCCACCAGTGATAATATTGGCACGTAAGTCTTCATGATTAATATCAAGCCCATTGTCAATAACGGCAACCACAACGCCTTTTCCTGTTTCCTGTACACCTGTAAGATGGATGTCAACGGTCTTCCCTGATGTGCCATTTCTATCCTCATGTAGATACCATTGATCTGGATAGAACGGGTCTTCTGGTAGGTTGTCCTTGTGACCACAAGAGACGGCGAGACAAATCATGCAAAATACCATAATGGGTATTTCTTGCGTTACCCACTTGCTTAAGGGCACCTCTAATAACTCGTTTTTGGAATTCCTTTTGTCGTTCTTGGTACGTTGAAGGCGTTGGATGTTCGCTTTTTGACTTCTCAGGAAGTCCAGA
>SBBA01000038.1 GCA_005239925.1 Candidatus Troglogloeales bacterium
CGGTACCGATCTGAAGCGGTACAGGCGCAGGAACGGCAGTGGGAGAGGAAGTAGCGGTTGGGGTAGAAGGAGGAGGTACAGGGGCCGCCTCCTGGGCATTTACAATGGCCGTAGTAGAAAAAAGAACAATGAAGAAAAAACTATAAAAACAGGTTTGCCTGGTGTGACTCTCTTTTCTTTTTACCGTTCCCGACATATACATTGTTCCTCCTCATTAAAGGGTCATTTAAATGCTGCTCTCTTTCTCCGAAAGGTGGCGAAGAACCGTTATAACTAACTCAAAGAGTATGGGCCGATTTTTAAACGACCCCAATTTTAAATCTAATTTCGGCCATTTTCTTCTTATTCATAAAGAAAGAAAATACCCAAAAAAGGGGGTAAGAGGCCTATGGAACAAGGCCGTTTTGACAGGAGATTCATGCCCCATGTATATTGAGATGAAGCAGTTCCAAGTGACATTGAATAACTTAAGAGAAGTAGTGATGCGAAAGAAGGTATGGGTTTTTCTAGCACCTGGATTTGAAGAGATTGAATCCATTACAGTGGTTGATATCTTGCGTCGCGCTGGGATTGAGGTCGTTATGGTTGGTACTGCTGACGGGCCAATCGAAGGATCACGCGGGGTGCGCGTCTTGGCTGATCAATCCATTGACCAGATTGGTGACGGCGCGTGTGACATGATTGTTCTCCCAGGTGGAGTGGAAGGAACAAAGCATTTAAAGAAGGATGTTCGCGTCAAACATTTGCTGGAAAAGGCCTTAGAGAATAAAAAATGGATTGCCGCGATCTGCGCCGCGCCATCCATTCTGGTAGACTATCTTATAGGGAAGAAGGCCACATCTCACCCTTCTGTTCAATCCTTAATGTCCGAGGTCAATTACAGCGAGGAGCGGGTTGTGATTGATGATTGCTTTATCACCAGTCGCGCACCCGGAACAGCGATGGAGTTTGCCTTTGAACTGGTACGGGTTTTAGCCGGTGAAGAACGGGTCAAGGTCGTCAACGAAGGCGTCATGGCAGAGATTCACCTTGAACCAAACACCATCTACAATTAAGGTTCTCTATCTTCTCAAAATAGGGGGATAGGTTTTTTGTAATCTATTATGTCATACTCTACCGAAGTCTTGGTCTTTTTTTATTAATGACATCTGTTTTTGTGTCGACATTATTGCATGTAATGGTATCAGTAGGCCCACGGCGACCGCAGGCGGCGTCCCGCCCGACGGGAGATGTCGTTCGCTTCCGCTCGTAGCGGAGAGAAAGGAGCAATGAACGTATCTGTTGAAGAGATTAGTACCGTAAAAAAGAAGGTTCGGGTTGAAGTCCCCAAAGAGGCGGTTTCCCACGAACTGGATCATGCCTTGTCCCATCTGCAAAAAGAGATTCGATTGCCCGGTTTTCGCCAGGGCAAAGTTCCTCTCGCCCTACTAACAAAAAAATACGAGGCCTCGCTCCACAACGAGGTGTTACAACATCTGCTTCCTGAGTATTGTCAAAAGGCAATGGAGAAATTGGGGCTCTCCCCCATTGTGTATCCCCAGATTCAGGATATCGATTTCAAAAAAGACGCACCGCTTTTTTTCACGGCCGTGGTGGATGTAAGGCCGGAAATTACACTGGGCGATTATACGGGATTAACGCTGCCTCAAAAAGAGGTCGTCGTCACCGAGAGCGACATTGAGCAAGGATTAGAGATGCTCCGCGAGCGACAAGGGTATCTTGAGTCGGTTGCCGAAGACCATTCCATTGTCTCATCCGATTATGTTACTATCGACTTCATTGGAGAGGTTAACGGCAAGCCGTTAAAAGGCGGAAAAAGAAAAGGGTCTGTTGTCCAGGTTGGTTCAAAGACAGCGCGACCTGAAATCGAAGAGGCCCTCCTTGGGAAGAAAAATGGAGATACCGTTTTTGCTGATCTGTTAATTCCATCCGATGATCCTGACAAAACTGTTGCCGGAAAGACAGCCCGCTTCACCATAGACATCAAAGAAATCAAAGTGAAAATATTACCAGCGCTGGATGACGAATTCGCGAAAGACCTGGGCGTGGCCTCTCTGGTTGAATTAAGGGAGCGGGTAAAAAGCCAGTGGGAGCAAGAGCGAGCCGCCGCCATCAAACAAGACCAAAAAAATCTTCTGGTACAAAAGTTGGTTGAGTTGCACCCGATTGAAGCGCCCCAGCCCATGGTCGAACACGAGTGGGAATCTCTACCCAAAGAGCTGCAAGCCTCAAAAGAATCCGATCCAGAACGTTTCCATCTATTTGAAGAGATAGTAACCAACAAGGTCAAAGGGGCGTTAATTATCTCTGCTATTGCCGAAAAAGAAAAAATCGAGGTGACTGATCAGGAACTGGAGATGGCCATCCGACAGGCCTCACAGGAAATGAAAATGCCTTACGAAAAAGGAAAACATGAGATCATGCAGAATCCTAATGCGCTCAGGGGATTGAAAGGGATGATCGTACAAAAAAAGGCCCTGGAACAGGTTTATTCATTGGCCCGATTTGAAAAAGTGGACAGAACGCCGCCTGCAGGCATAATGCCGCCTGCGGGCGGAACACCAACTGCAACAGGAACTACGACTGCGACAGGAACATCAACTGAAAAGGGAGTGCTCTCATTATGCTAGTACCTATGGTCATTGAACAAACCAATCGTGGCGAGCGCGCCTACGATATTTATTCCCGATTGCTAAAAGACCGGATTATTTTTCTGGGGTCAGGCATTGACGACAATGTGGCCAATCTCGTTATCGCACAGCTTTTGTTTTTAGAGGCGGAAGACCCGGAGAAAGATATCAATCTCTACATCAACTCGCCAGGTGGATTGGTCACCTCCGGCCTGGCTATTTATGACACAATGCAATATATCAAGGCGTCGGTCTCCACGATCTGTATTGGCCAGGCGGCGTCAATGGGGGCACTGCTGCTTGCTGCAGGCACGACGGGAAAACGGTTTGCCCTTCCCAACTCCCGGATCATGATCCATCAGCCCATGGGTGGGTTTCAGGGACAAGCAACCGATGTGGACATTCACGCCAGAGAAATCCTGAAGATGCGGGAACGGTTAAACGAAATTTTAATGAAACACACCCATCAACCGATTGAGAAGATTCGCACCGATACGGAACGGGATTATTTCTTATCTGGAGAAGAAGCAAAAACCTACAACCTTGTGGATGAAGTGATTGAAAAGGCGCCAACCAGAAAATCGTAACTCATTCATAACTCATAAAGGAGGCGTATATGGCAAAACAGGATAAGATATCAACGCCGCTCTGCTGTTCCTTCTGTGCAAAAAGCCGGGACGAGGTCAAAAAACTGATCGCGGGACCTTCCGTGTATATTTGTGATGAGTGTGTTGACCTCTGTAACGATATTATTGCTGAGGAGTGGGAAGAGGAAAAGGGCGAGGTTTCAGGCGGAATTCCCACGCCGGTAGAAATTAAACGGGTCCTGGATCAGTACGTGATTGGGCAGGATCGTTCCAAAAAGATTCTCTCGGTGGCCGTTCACAACCACTATAAACGGATTACCTGTAACAGCCAGAATGACGACATTGAGCTGCAAAAGGGAAATATCCTCATCATTGGACCCTCCGGCACAGGTAAAACCTTGCTGGCCCAAACACTCGCGCGTATTCTAAAAGTCCCTTTCACCATTGCAGACGCTACCACGCTAACAGAGGCCGGCTATGTTGGGGAGGACGTGGAAAACATCATTCTTAAGCTGCTGCAAGTGGCGGAGTACGATACGGAAAAGGCGGAACGAGGGATTGTCTACATTGATGAGATTGACAAGATTTCGCGAAAGAGCGAGTCAGCATCCATTACGCGTGACGTTTCTGGCGAGGGGGTACAGCAGGCCTTGCTGAAAATGATTGAAGGAACCATTGCCAACGTGCCGCCACAGGGGGGGCGCAAGCATCCGCATCAGGAGTTTATTCAGATCAACACCGCTAACATCCTTTTTATTTGTGGTGGGGCCTTCGTGGGTCTGGAAAATGTCGTGGAACAACGGCTGCACAAAAAGACGATGGGATTTGGCGCCAATGTGAAAGGGAAGGGAGATCGCAAGATAGATGAACTGCTGGCACATATTCAGGGGGAAGATCTAATCAAATATGGATTGATTCCGGAGTTTGTCGGTCGTCTACCCGTTTTGGCCGCCTTGTCCGAACTGGACGATACGGCATTGATGCGTATTTTGACAGAGCCGAAAAACGCCTTAATCAGACAGTATGAAAAATTGTTCTCCATGGAAAAGGTCAAGCTCAAATTCACGGAGACTGCGTTGGTGGCTATCTCCAAAAAGGCGCATGCCCAAAAGACCGGTGCCCGTGGGCTGCGCGCCATCTTGGAAGAGGTCATGTTAGACCTGATGTATGATCTTCCCTCCATGAAGATGGTTCGCGAGTGTGTGATTACAGAAGAGGTTATTTATGGCACCGGCCAGCCGGTACTCTTCTACCACACCCGAGAAAAAGGAATGAAATCGGCCTAATCTGCCAACCGGAGGGAGGCAGCGAGACCTTCCGTTGATCACACACGTAGGTTCGTGTCAGGCAGTGATTCGCCCCTCTCCCTTTGCAATGAACCATCATCAAGCTAGGCATCCTCATCCCTTGCGAATACGGCTACCTGCTACCCGATATCTACCACCAAGACACCGCTGAGACCAAACCAGTCGAGCATTTTTTATTTGACCAGACGGCAAGTCAATGGTACAGACCTTTCCGTCAGTACCCACGGCAACGAGATTAGAATGGCCGTTTGGCCAGAAGACACTATACGCAATATCCCTCCCACCAATGTTGTTAGGTATATTAGAAACCGCCGTCGTACTGAGGCCAACTTGATGGATATTCAGGTGACCTCTACGCTTTTTGCGTAGATAATTTATTCTGAATCAAGAATGAAGAATCAAGAATTAAGGTTTTAAAGGTTTTATTCTTAATTCGTAATTCTTAATTCGTAATTCTTAATGCATAGGCCTACAGCGACCAACGGGAACTGTCTATTCACTTCCGCCCATGGATTAGTGAAGGGATTCTCCTGATCCTTTCGTCACGTGAGCCAACACCTCTTTCATGTGATGCAGTTGATCATGCAGTTTTTTGAGATTGTCCTCTTTGTTATGATCTTTTTTAATGGCATGCCAGGTGTCCCGCATCTGGTGATTCAGATCATGCAGGGTGACAAAAGGTTTCTCCTGACGCGCTTCTTTATCAACCATGTGAAGAATCTTTTTCATCAGGTGCAACTGATCGTGAAGCAACTCCGTGTTGTTTTTTTCATCAGGCTCTTCCCGTATTTTGTGAAGGGTTGCCCGCATATCGTGATTGAGTCCATCAAGAGTTGCCTTATAGGATGCAACACTGCCACCAGAGGAATGCCCAAAAAGCGCGTAGGCAAAAGAGGCCCCTGCCAGTACAAGAACCCCGATCAGCAAAAGTATAAGCTGTTTTCTCTTCATCCGATTACCTCCGTTCAATTTTTACAATCTCGTTTTGTCTCACATACCAGACCTGACCGCTACACCTTCCGACCACTTTGACCCAGCCCTCTTCTTGCCATTCGATGAGGTTATCCCGGGTCGAAATCTCGTTGTCTTCCCCGTGAAAGAGGCGGTCAGCCCCTTCCTTTGTCAGTAGGACGACTCTGTCGAGCCCGGCCTTACCTTCCTCTATAATACTCTCCTCCACACCGAGTTCATCACAGGCATCCGGGCAGCGAGGGACACAGCAGGCCCCTTCCGGTGCTTCGATGACGGCGTTTTTACCCTCTTTTTTTTCTTCCTCGAGCGCATGATGAATGGTGTTCATTTCTTTTACCTCCTTTTGTTGTTTGGCGACTTTTGCGGGAAACCCCACAAAAACGCATTCAGAATCGTTTATGATTGGAGCACAGCCCCCTTTGTGATCATCGATCGCTTGGGCAGTCTCTTGATACAAGGTATTGAGGAAACCTCGAAGGTCCCTTAGCCCTCTCAATCTCATTTCAACCTCTTGAAGCTTTTTCTCGAGGAACAATTTGAGCTGGGGTCGGGCTGAGGAACAACAACCTTCGTCCACCGAATGTAACAACGCTTTGATCTGTGCCAAGGGCATATCCAAGAGCTTCGCTTGCTTGATAAACTGAAGGCGTTCGATATCTTTTTGCGTAAACAGCCTGTACCCCTTTTTGAAGGCATAGGCAGCTTCTTTTCGTTTCGGTGGTGGGATCAGACCAATCTCTTCATAGTACCGAATGGTTTTTGGATTTAACCCGAGCTTTTTCCCAAGCTGCCCGATCTGTAAGGTTTGACCCATAGCGATACTCCTTTTCTGTCTACACTATTGTAAAATCTCCCGTAGCTGGAAAGTCAAGATTTCATGAGTGCCTTTTCGATGACACGAAGGGCCGCTTGAATCCTCTAGCTTCATCTCTATTTAGTGACCGACTAGCCTCTTGAGCAATTCCAGGGAATCCTGACTGATTTTTGCAATGCGTGGCACGCTATCTTTGGCCAGATGCTCTAAATACGGTACACCGCTTTCATGCCCAATCTGGGCCAGGGCAATCGCTGTATGGGCCCGAACAAATGGGATCTCGTCGTCAATCAATTGTGCAAGATGGGGAACGCCGCTCTCATCGCCGATGTCACCCAAGGCAACCGCTGCGTGCCAGCGCACCACAGGGTCCCTGTCGGTGACCAGCTTGGCGAGAATCGGCACCCCCTTTTTATCTCCGATCTTTCCAAGGGCCATGGGGATAAAGGCCCGGACCACGGCATGCCCTCCGATCTCATATGAATCAGCGATTATTTTTTCGAGAATCGCAACCCCTTTCTCATCGCCGATCAGCCCTAAGGCTAAGGCGGCACGAAATCGGACATTGGCATGTTCGTCTGTCATGAGTTTTTCCAGGGCCGAAAGCCCATTTTCATGGCCCACCAACCCAAAGCTCATTGCCACATTCCAACGGACAAAAGCCGCCTTATCCTCGATAAGTCTTACCAGTTTCTCAACGACGACCGGCCTATCCTCCCAGGGAAGACTCATGCTGATCTCCGTTAATCTCCGAATAGCCTTAAGGCGAAGCTGTGGATTTTCATCCGAAAGGGTGGAAGACGCCTCTTCGATCTTCCTTTGAAATGCTTCATCCATTATTATCCTCCTTTGGTTAAAAGTTAAGTCACAAATTCTCTCAATCTTGCGATTGAGCAGGGTTCACAACCGATCGTTCTTGAGCCTCTCCTTTCTTTAGGTAAATCTATAAAGTATCCAGTGACCGGAGAGTCAATAGTTTTTTTTGAAAGCCTTAAAACAGAGATTTCATTCTGAAAAAGCAGGAAAGCCCTCTTGGCATAGAGGTTTCCGGTGAGTACAAAGTCTTGCGACATAAGGCCATTGCCTATGGTGATAAAAACTGATCGCGTAGGCCTACAAAAAATACCGATGATATTAAATTGAAAAATAGTCCAAATGGATGGACAAAAAACACCCGATACCGTTATGATCCTATCCGTTTACGGTCGAAGGTACCGAGGGTTCTTGATAAATGGATGAAACATGCGGAAAGCGATATAAAATTGGCCCAGCTAGCCATGAGTGACCTTTCTATTCAACGCGAACAAATATGTTTTCATGCACAGCAAGCGGTTGAAAAGGCGGTTAAAGCGGTGCTCCTCTCATGACAAATTGCCGTTAACACACGACATCGAAAAGTTAATGGGACGGGTTGAGAAAAGCAGGATATTATTACCAAGAGACATTCGGAAAGCAGAGATTCTTACGCCATACGCCCGTTCAAACCTGCTATCCTGGCTATTGGTTTGAGATGACCGACTTGGATGTTAATGAAGCCCGTCAAATCGCTAAACATACGATTTCATGGGTCGGGAGTGTGTATCTACCAAAGTGATTGATTTGAAGGAAAAGACACAACAACACTTACTATTGGAATGGAAAACAAATGAAAACCCGTCACTTCCTGTGGTAAAGAGACCGGAACAGGGATCTCCCGTATCCAGAAAATATCATTATCTGCTTCTTAGCTTGGTTTTTCTCCTCATCGCTTGCCATTCCCCTTCTTCTGCCCCTGTTTCATTGGCTCTAATTGCGGATAAGCCCTTTGTTGTCGCGCTCGATTCCGGCCCATCCCAATTAGACCCTCGCTTTGCCACCGATGCCTATTCCGAACGAATCGGCCACCTGCTCTTTAGCGCCTTAATCCAAATCGGCCCCAAAGGAGAGATCATCCCCGATCTTGCAAAACGATGGGATATCGAAGACGACCGACGCTACACATTTTATTTAAAAGAGAATGTCCTTTTTCATGATGGCAGTATATTCACCTCCGAAGATATCCGGTATACCTACGAGTCAATTCTTAATCCGGAAACGGCCTCTCCCTTCCGAAAGATGTATGAGATCATTCAAAAAATAGAGACCCCCAACTCGACAACTATCCGGTTTATTCTAAAAGAACCCAATGCCCCCTTTCTGGCCTCTTTAACCCGTGGTATTCTTCCCACAAATAAAGAGGCTCAAGGTACCGACGCTGGGCCGATTAGCTCTCAAGATTTAGCGACGCAACTTATTGGCTCCGGGCCATTCTCCTTTGTATCCTATCAACCCGATGACGCCGTGACGCTACGGGCCTTTCCCCAGTATTTTGATACCCCTCCCAAAATCAACACACTGGTGTTTCGGATCATCCCTGACGACTCCACACGCTTCCTGGAGCTTACAAAAGGAAACATTGATCTGCTGCAGAATGTCATCTCTCCCGATACCCTACCGCTTCTTAGAAAGAACGATCGACTTAAGGTCATCCAAGGACCCAGCACCACCTATTCTTACATGGGATTTAATCTTTCCGATCCGATCCTAAAAAGACCGCAGGTGCGAGAGGCGATAGCCCACGCGATCGACCGAGCCAAGATTACCCAATATATCTTTCGGGGCACCGTTGCAGAGGCCAATGGCCTTCTCACCCATCGCCACTGGGCCTATGCACCTACAAAGGGATACCCTTATGATCCAAAGCGGGCGCGCCAACTCCTCGATGAGGCCAAGCTCTATCCTGATTCATCAAGCGGGCACCGATTTCGTCTAACATACAAGACCTCTCAGAATGAGGTGGGTCGGCGTATCGCAGAGGTGATACAGGCAGAGCTTGCACAGGTGGGCATTGCCGTTACGATTCGCAGCTTTGAGTGGGGAACCTTTTACGCCGATATCCAATCGGGCAACTTTCAGGTCTTTTCGCTGTCATGGGTGGGTGTGAACGACCCGGATTTTTACTTCGATCTATTTCATTCCCAGTCCATGCCACCCAATGGGGCAAACCGGGTTCGGTACCAGAATAAGCGGATAGATGAGCTATTAGAGTCGGGGCGGATTTTATTACAGA
>SBBA01000003.1 GCA_005239925.1 Candidatus Troglogloeales bacterium
GCCACCTCACCCCCATCGGCATTGTAATAATGCCAGAGGTAATCCGCCTTCGTGGAGCACTCCACCAAAATAACACCATCGGCGCCGACGGAAAGTCCACGGCGACACACCTTTGCAACCCATTCGGATACAGGCATAGCGTCAATGTTTTTTTCGAGAACGCCATCGCGGTTATCAATCATAATAAAATCGTTCCCGCTACCGCTCATCTTCCAGAAGGGAATCTCATGTGCTTTTTTCATACTTTTTTACTCCTCCCATTAGATTACCGACACCCCTTCACTTTGCATCCTCTTCTTCCAATCGCGCAATATCCGACTGGTCTTTAAGACGCTTTGACAGGGGTCGCGAAGGTTTCATGGAGACCTTTATCTTTTCGGCAATAACATCTTCTTTAGGCGCAACAAACAAATCATAGCCCATAACAGACCGTTTGACCCCTTTCGTCGCCAAATCCTGATATTCAGGCCTTCTTTGTAATTGGATTTTAAGATCGCTTCCGGGGAAGGTCAAGTCAACTGTAGCTCGATGACGCGTTACGGCAAAGCCCACTTTTTTTGCCCGTGCCAGGAGTGGTTTCAGATCATCTTTCCTAACACAAACATCCACGTCGCGCGTCACGACGGGTTCGGTACAGTAAGCATTCACCGCCACACCCCCAATGACGGCATAGGGAATGTCATTTAAGAGGGAAAGAAATAGATCAAGCGCGTTGCTTTGGTCCGTTACCGCTTGAAAAAACATTTTGTTCGTCATGAATCGTCTAATTTATTTTTGTCATTGTCCGTGGAATCAGCCGTGTTCCGATCGGAATGACTGTCGCCACTTTCCGATGGAATGTAATCCTGGCTTCTGCCTTCCAGCTCTTCCACGTCATTGAGATCGCGTAATCGCCCCACGGCTTTCTTGTTAAAGATGAGATGCTCCTTACTCACGATTTTACATGGAACACCGTCTATGACCCCGTCCTCTGCGGATTCAATAGCCCGTCTCCATCCAACCCCTTTAAAAAAGGTGGAGATATCGACTAAAAAATCTTTATAGACGTGTCTTCCTATCGGCGTTGCCCCAGGGGTAATTTCCAAAGATTTCAAGGCATCAACAACACGCGACCGATTCTCTTCCTCATCGGCAATAATAAAGTCCATGTCATCCGTTACGCGGTGATAACCATGGTGGTAGACCGCAAGACCCCCAATGATACAGTAGCTTACATTAAACCGATTCAAGGCCTTTAACACACCACCAATATCAATCACGTCTGCCTTCCCAAACGCTTTTCTAAACCGTCTCAACCAGGAAGAGACGTTGCTGTTTTGTCCGGGTTGAACTGTTTTTAGTCCGTTCATTCTTCTTGCTTTTCTTCAATCAGCGCCATGAGGGACAACACCTCTTCGTCGGTGATCTTTTTGTCCCGCATGATCCGTTTAATTCGCTGGCTTACCTGCATCGCCGCGGTATCACTGACCAGGCCCTCTTCTGCCTGTTCATAGAAGTCATACACCTGGCCGCGAATACTCTCGGCCTCTTCCAATGTATATTCCCTGGGAAGCATCTGGACAAAGGCCTTGTTGATTACAAACCATTTAAAGGTGAAGAGGGTAATCTCTTTTCCCTTAAAGAAGAGGGCGTATAAAAAGAGAATGGCGATGCCGCTGACGATGAGAAGTGTGAGAAAAAAACCTCTTCCTTCCTTTTTTCTTGCCATTATAAAAATGCGGGGATTTTTTCTCCCCGTACCAAATCCTTGTGCGTCTCTCGTTCCCGTATTATAGCATAGCGGTCACCATCAACCATCAGCTCCGGCACGCGAGGCCGCGCGTTATAGTTCGACGCCATCGTAAAGCCATACGCCCCCGCGCTCATCACGGCCAAAAGCTCATCGGGCATCACTTCCGGCATCGTCCGATCCTGCGCCAGAAAATCGCCCGACTCACAAATAGGCCCGACAACATCCACCACATGATCCGGCCTCTTTTTCTTGACCACCGGCAGAATCTGGTGATAGGCCTCATAAAGTGAAGGACGGATCAGATCGTTCATGCCGGCATCCACCACAACAAATTTTTTTGTCTCGGTCGCTTTGGTATAAATCACACGGGTGACCAGAATACCGGCGTTGGCCACAATCGACCGCCCCGGCTCCATGATAATGGTGCAGCCAGAAGCCTTCAGAATGGGAAGAATATTTTTAGCTAAGTCGGAAGGCAACGGAGGTGATTCCTGATCATACTGCACCCCCAATCCGCCACCAATATTCCAGTAACGGATATCCAATCCGTCTTTTCGAAGGAATTGAATCAGCTCTCCCATTTTCCGAATAGCGTCCACAAACGGTTTGACCTGGGTTAGTTGCGAACCGATATGGGAGTGAACCCCGGCAACATTGATGTGAGACAAACGACCCGCCAGCTTATAGAGAGAAAGGGCATGGACATGAGCTACGCCGAATTTGCTCTTTTTCAAACCGGTAGAAATATAGGGGTGCGTTTTGGGATCAACATCGGGATTGACGCGCAAGGCGACGGAGGCCTTTTTACCACACGATTTGGCTGCTTCATCCAGGGCAATCAGCTCCTGCTCCGATTCAACATTAAACAGCAAAATACCGGCGCGAAGTGCCTGACGCATCTCGTCCTTTGTTTTTCCTACGCCGGCAAAGACAATTTTTTCGGGGGAAATGCCGGCTTTTAAAACACGGTAGAGTTCTCCCACAGAGACGATGTCCGCTCCAGCGCCTTCTTTTCCCAAAAGGTGGAGCACCGACAGATTGGCATTGGCCTTCATCGCGTAGGCAATCAGATGCGGCACAGAGGAGAAGGCCTTTTTGTATGCCGTAATATGTCGCCGTAATGCAGCCGCGCTATAGAGATAAAACGGTGTCCCCACGGCCTCTGCAATTTCCGAGAGGGAAACCTTTTCGCCATAGAGTTGATTTTTTTTATATTGAAAATCGTTCATCCATTTACCTTTCTTTTTTTCTTTTCCCCTCTAAAAAGAGGGGATCAAGGGGTGTGTTCTTTTGCCCCTTCAAAGCTATATACCATTTGCCGTCTTCCCATTTCTTCTTTAGGTGGAATGGGATCTCCCTTTCGACCGCAGGCAGAAAAGGAAATAATGAGGAGTAAAATGATAATGAACCGAATCACTTCTCTGCTCCCCTGTTTGTTTCTATCATTTTTCTCACTTATTGCCTTGCAGGAATCGATGATGTCTATGAGATAAAGCTGAATGTCTCTCTCAGACATGAATAATCTGCCCCTTAAGTTTATCTCGCATGACCTTTTTTAAAGTATTCTCCAAACCCAGATCCACTTTCCTTCCCAGGTCCTCTTCCAAAAACCTTTTTAACTGAAGGAAGACATGAATGTTTTTCCTGCTCCTTTCCATTTCAATAACCATATCAATATCACTTGAAGGTGTTTGTTCGTCCCTCGAAAAACTCCCAAAAATACCTATGCTTGTAACGCCAAATCGGTTATAGAAAAACCCCTTTTTATTTTTTAAATAGGTTATGACCTCTTCTTTAGATAATATTGCCATTTTATTTGCCCCTCTTACCCATTTCCTTAAAACATAAAATTATCTTACAAGGTATAGGGATGTTTCCTGCAGCCACCCCAATTTGATATCACATTTTGTGATATCAAGTTTTTCATCTTCTTCAGGCTAGAATTTTGGATATCGCAATTTGTGATATCCCATTTTTCATTTGCAGTGTATAAGTCTCAATTTCCGTTATCATAACGACTCCTTCCCGTCTTTAACTAGCTAAGCCGGCGCGCGCTTCTTACCTCTCCATGTTTACGTTGGTTGGGTACATATGTTATTGCAATACCCGATCCCTTTTCTTCGAAACCCCTGCATCAATATGCCCAAGCATTGTCATTGAACAGAGCTACTTCCTCTGGCGTAATAACCTCTTGCTCTTCGGAGGCCGAGCTAACCACAATTTTGGATACCTCTAACGCGGCCTTTAAACCATTGTTGGCGATCCATGCGTTCTCCCATAGCACTGGCATCTTGCCGTTTACGACCTGACAAATCGGTTCATCGCTCTCGAAACTGATCCCGACTGACTTCGGTTTTGTTACTCGCTGTAGCCATATTTCAAGGTACCCGTTGTATGGCACGCGCTTCATCTTGTTGTGAACCTTAGACCACAATCTTATTTTTTCATTCTTTGGCGCAAGAGAAATTAAGTGGCTTAGGATGCCTGCTATCGCCGGAAATGTAAACCCGTAGCAATCAATTACATCCGTGTGCAGGAGGTGGCTGAATTCCAGAGAGTAGGTAAGGGAGCGCTGTTCGACTCTCTGCCACCAGTTTCTAACCTGAGCCGCTTGATCAGATTGGGTATTGATTGACATTACCGGTGAACTGCAACACTCCACGGCACCGCCTTCGAATTCTTTTAGTCGTAATGAGATCCGTGCCCAGTTTTCTGGCTCACAGATCAAATTAACCAAAGAGACGTATAGGGCAGGGTGCATCAGTTCGAACGGTCGCCAACTGAATCTGCCGTCTTTATTAGAGATAAAGTTGTAATTAACATTTGGAAACCAATCTGGATTCTGCTTCTTGAAGTCCAAATAAGACCTGTTGCCCAGGACGTTTGCGACATCATTTAGGATTGGTCCAAAAGTGATATAGTTAGGAAAGTCGCCGTTGAAATAGCTGCTTTCCTTCAAGAAGTGCTTCTTGGCCTCATCACTTGATACATCGATTAAACGCTTCATGGGGTGCGACCTGTATTCCTTATCAAAGAAGGTGCCGTCTTAACGGATAAGCGTCTCTGCTACATTATCGCTCATCCATACAATTAGACCGTTTCTGATTATATTGCTTTTGTAATGTTCTCAAACAGGAATAGAGCCCTCCTCGGGGCCGCAAATCTAGAAAATCTCCATTCTGGAAAAGAAATCATTGGAAGTAAAATAACGATCAGTCTAAACATGATTTAATAACCCCCTTGATCCCCCTTTATAAAAGGGGGAAATAAAAAATGACCATACTAACACCGCGCAAATCCAATAAGTTTCTTTTTGGGTGCTTTAGGCGGTGCCATCAACTTTTTTATGGCATCAAATACAACAATAAACTGGCGATCATATTTCTTCTCCATTTCAACTATTTTTCTCATCAGGCCCGTTTGGGAGGCAAGAAGTTGCCTCATCTGGATAAAGGCCCGCGTAATCGCAATATTTACATGGATAGCACGCTTGCTTTTCAAAACACTTGAGAGCATAACAACCCCATGCTCGGTGAAGGCATAGGGCGGTTTGCGTAGGCCCATTTTCAGGCTTGAATTGGATATCACAAATTGTGATATCCAATTTTTCATCTCTTCCCTGTTCAATTGAAACATAAAATCTTCTGGAAAGCGGTCTTTATTTCTCTTCACTGCCTGGTTTAGTACCATTGTTTGTACCCCGTAAAGCTCTGCCAAGTCGCGGTCCAATATCACCTTTTGCCCTCGGATAAAAAGAATGGATCGCTCAATTCTTTCAGATGGAATAAGCGACTTGTCTTCTGTGGTCATAATAACTTCTTAATCTTTTTAATCATTGCCTTTACCGACGCCGTAGAGGTTCCACCTGGGCCACTCTTCTTTTCGATGGAGGCCTTCGGCGTTAAAATAAAAAACAGGTCTTTGTTAAACAGCTTCGAGTGCTTCTGAAATTCAGACAAGGACCATTCATTCAAGGGCTTTCCTGACTTCTCAGATGCTTGCACCATTTGTCCGATGATTTTATGGGTCTCCCGAAATGGAACCCCCTTCAACACAAGATAATCGGACAGATCGGTTGCGAGAAGCAACGGATCGCTTGCAGCGGCCTCCATCTTGGCTGTGTTAAATTGCATATCGGTCACCAAGGGAATCATCATTCCGATCACCCCTTCTACTGTTTTAACCGTGTCGAATAAAAATCGCTTGTCCTCCTGCATGTCACGATTATAGGAAAGCGGCAGCCCTTTTAAAACAGTAAGCATCCCCATCAAGTTGCCATAGACCCGGCCCGTTTTCCCCCGAATCAGTTCGAGGATGTCCGGGTTTTTCTTCTGCGGCATGATGCTGCTGCCAGTACAAAAGCGATCCGGAAGGGCGACAAATTTAAACTCGGAGCTGTTCCACAGAATCAACTCCTCCGCCCATCGGGAAAGATGCATCATCAAGATAGATGAGGCCGACAAAAACTCCACGATAAAATCCCGATCGGAAACCGTATCAATGCTGTTGGCCGTGACCCCGCTAAAGCCCAACTCCACAGCGACCTCCGAACGATCAATTGAAAAACTGTTTCCGGCCATTGCGCCCACGCCAAGTGGCATCTGATCGAGCCGTTTTAAGCTATCATCTAAGCGGGTTTTATCCCGTTCGATCATCTCGTAATAGGCCAGCAGGTGATGGGAGAGCAGCACGGGCTGTGCCCTTTGTAAGTGGGTATAGCCGGGGAGATAGACGCCGATCTGCCGTTCGGCCTGCCCGACAATCGCCTTCTGGAGCAGGACCATCTGGCTTGCAATCTGTTGCATCTTCTCACGAAGATACAGCTTTACATCAAGCGCCACCTGATCGTTCCGACTTCGTCCCGTATGGAGCTTCCCCCCCACGGGGCCGATCTTCTCCGTCAATCGGCGTTCGATATACATATGAATATCTTCGTCGGTCGACTGGGCGAAGAGACCCGAAGCGGCAATTTCTTTTTCAATCGCCGTAAGTCCGCTAACGATTTTTTTTTGTTCCGTGGGTGTTAAAAGCCCCAGACGTGCCAGGGCATTCGTGTGCGCAATCGATCCGGCAATATCGTGGTGATAGAGGCAGTGGTCTTCCGAAAGCGACTCGGTAAACTGATCTACGAGGGGATCGGTGGCCTCGGTAAATCGCCCTTCCCAGAGCTTTGCTTGTTTCTTTTCGTTTTTTCTCATTTCAAGTGAGTCAGGGTGCCCTACCAGTGGGGTTGGAGTGGTTGTTCTTGTGGATCACTTTTTATTTTTTTCTCGGAAAATATCTATAAATATCTTTTCTATGAAGGAATCTTACAAGAACAATCTCTTTATTTGAAAGGGCCTCCATACCCAAACGATAGTCACCTATTTTTGTTCGGTAGAACGAATGATGCCCCTCCATTTTTTTGAGGTGAGGTATTTCGCTGATAGACGCTGTTTCTTCAATAGTAGAAATAAAGCCAGCTAATTTATTGAGAATTTTCTTATCGTGTATCCTATCAACATCGTGATCGAACGATCTCTCAATTCTGAATTTCACTTTGCCTTCTTGATTCTTTCGTTAAGCCTCTTTTTGAACATCTGGGTATCTGTATACTCACCTGTTCGACCCTCTTCTATTGCTATTCCCAACCCAATGTCCTCTATAGCCTCCAACACAGCATCCTCAATTAAGTCTTTTCTTTTTGTTAACACATCAATAAATGTTTCACGCATCATCTTCTTTAGCGCATTACTTTGTATCGTAATCGTATTCATGGCTTTACCGCTATACTTTTAGTCGTAACGCGTTGATCTTAATGAATCCTTCCGCGTAGTTTTGAAGGGACAAGGCCCCTTTCTCAAAGGTGGACATCTCTTTTTTGTATAAGGAGTGGGGTGATTTTCGACCCACCACCGTCACATTGCCCTTAAAGAGTTGCAACCGAACCGTACCGGTAACATTTTCCTGTGCCCCGTCAAAGAGCTTCTGAACCAATTCTCTTTCCGGCGAAAACCAGTATCCATTATAAATGAGCGAGGCATAATATGGTATCAGGCCGTCACGGAGCCGCAGTACCTCACGATCCAGCGTCAACGACTCGATGGCGCGATGCGCGGCATGGAGCAGTGTGCCGCCGGGGGTTTCATAAACGCCGCGTGATTTTATTCCAACCGCCCGGTTTTCTACCAGATCAACCCGTCCAACGCCATGTGCCCCACCCATGCGATTGAGCTCCTCAATCAGATAGGCGGGGCTGTATTTGTTCCCGTTAATCGACACGGGATTGCCGGATTGATAACCGATTTCAACCGTCGTCGGTGTTGCGGGCGCTTTTTGAGGAGAGGTTGTTTGGGTAAACATGGTTTCCGGTGGCGCCATCCAGGGGTCTTCCAGAATACCCCCTTCGTAGCTGGTATGAAACAGGTTCCGATCAATGCTGTAAGGCTTGTCCGCCGTTGCGGTGACAGGAATGCCGTATTTTGCGGCATAGGCGATCAGATCGGATCGTGACTGAAACTCCCATTCCCGCCAGGGGGCAATAATTTTAATGGTAGGGTCGATGGCCAAATAGGTTAGTTCAAACCGCACCTGGTCATTGCCCTTACCGGTGGCCCCGTGGGAGACGGCGTCGGCCTTTTCTTTTTTTGCAACCTCCATCTGCGCCTTGGCGATCAGAGGCCGCGCAATGGATGTTCCCAAAAGATACTGCCCTTCATAAATGGCGTTGGCGCGCAGCATCGGGTAAAGATACTCTTTGGCAAATATCTCTCTAAGGTCGGTGACGACCACCTTATCCGCGCCGGTCTTTTTTGCCTTTTCGGCAACGGCCTTCAGGTCTTCCTTCTGGCCCAGATCGGCGCAGAAGGCCACAACCTTACAGCCGTAATGTTCCTTCAGCCATGTAATAATAACAGAGGTGTCTAAGCCCCCTGAATAGGCAAGAACCACCTTGTTGATCGATTTTTTCCCCGGTGCAGCAGCGACTTTATTCATTTTATCCCCTCATGTAAAACGGGATGGAGCATATCACAAAAGAGAGGCCCTTGTCTTATTGCCGAATCATTGCTTCTCCTTCTGTACATTTTTGATCGCAATCTGGTAGACTTCGTGATCTAAACAGTTTATCTATCTTTGTTGATGACATCACCGTTTTTTGTTTTTTGCGTAGATCATTTTTGTGTAACGACATCGGTAGACTTAGGGAAAACTTTATAATCTTTCTATCACCATCCAGGGGCTGTTCAGCCCGTTGCGTTGGCGTTTGACTTCTCAGTCCGTAGATAGCGATGACTACCGTTACGCTTACAACGAGCGTTGTGTTAACGTGGCCATTTCGCGTTCAATCAATCTTGATAAGATTGGCAATGATGTTGAAAGTTGGTACAATACCGGCCTTGGTGCAGAGAGGCTTCGGGCTGGCGATCAAGGGGATTGATTGTACAACCGAGGCACATTAGATTCTCTGTAGGTGACATCACCGTTTTTTGCGTAGATCCTTTGTTCTGAATCAAGAATGAAGAATCAAGAATTAAGGTTTTTAAAGGTTTTATCCATCATTCTTAATTCGTAATTCATAGTTCCACAGCGACCAACGGGAGCTATCTATTCGCTTCCGCTCGCGGCGGATTAGGTGATTAACATCAAAAGAAAGGAGTGTCTGCGATGAACGAGCAAGGTTGGATCAAGTCAATATTTGAGTATGGGCCTTACGCTGTCCTCGTCTTTTTTGCCCTTTGGGTGGGACCGCGACAAACCAATCTGTTTCTTAAATGCGACCGTGGGGATAAAGGCGCGAGACTGTTCACCGGAAGTATTGCAGGTGGCTGCTGGATGGTCACCGTATTGATGGCCTGGTTTATCTATACCAATTGGTCTTCCAAAACGGTTTATACCGGCTCCTTCGGCATACATAAGGACTACATTGGGTTTATTTCGGCCGATCGGAATCTTTATATCTCATCAGAACCAGTAGGGAACCGTTTAAAGTGGAATTTCGCGGTTGTTGCCGATGCCACCCAGCAAAAGGCCTCAGAGGGGTATGCCTTTTCGCTAACATGGGGGAAGGGAGATGAACATTATCGGGATTATATCATTTCCTCTGAGTATTTAAAGAAGGGGTATAAGTTTGAAGTGGCCAAGGATGACCCCACGCTTTTGCTTTATGATCATGATAACAATCCCGGCACACCCATGTCGCCCCTTACATCGGCATCTACGGAATCGGCCCCCGGTTCATGGGGTGTGGCCTATGCACAGGAAGACAAGGGTAAAGATTTCGTTGAGGCCTTGGCCTCTCCCAATAAGCACATTTGGGCTCATGCACGAAAACAGTTGCGGGAAATGGGTGATACCGAACTCAAGGGTTTACTTGAAAAGCATCCTGATTTACCTGAAATCGCACGTGACCGGGTTAATGAAGAACTGGAACGTCGGGCAGAGAAATCGTCAAATTAAGTATTAGTGGAGATAGGGCACGGTCAATAAGTGAAAGGAGGGAAAAGTGGCGGACTTTAAGAAAGCGTTCGATGAAACAATGAAGGCCGAAGGGGGTTATGTCAATGATCCGGACGACCCCGGCGGTGAAACCTACATGGGAATTGCCAGATCGAGAAACCCCAAGTGGCCCGGATGGGTCAATGTGGATCAGAGTAAAAACAAGGCAAACTTTCCCAGGAATCTGGATCAGGATAACGATCTTCAGCAAAAGGTGAGGGATTTGTATGAAGCGAATTATTGGGACAGGGTGAAGGGAGATGAGATTGTTGATCAGGACATTGCTGAGGCGATTTTTGATTTTGCGGTTAATGCGGGTCCAGCAACCAGTATAAAGCTTGCGCAAATATCGGTTGATGCCCATCCAGATGGGGTGCTGAGTCAGGAAACATTGAATAAAATAAATGCAGACAACAAGCGGGCATTTTTAGCAGTGTTTGCATTGGCCAAGATTAATCGGTATATGAATATCTGTAAAGATCCGAAATCACCGAGTCGGAAATATTTCTATGGTTGGGTAAAACGTACATTGGAGGGCGTATAACATGGGTTTATTTACCAAAATACTAAGCGGAGGAGCTGATAAAATAATAGAAGCCGTGGGCACAGCCGGTGATAAACTCTTCACCTCGGATGAGGAGCGTAAGTCGCTGGATAATGAAATCAAAAAGGCCGAGATGCAGTACAGCACCGAAATGGCCCGTCTGGGATTGGAGGAGACGAAGGCCTATCTTGCCGATACGGCCAGCGCCAGAGACAATCAAAGCCGGGTGCAGGAATCCGAGCATGCCAGTTGGCTGGCAAAGAATGTGCATCCCATCCTGGCCTTGGGCACGGTCGGATTAACCTTTTGGATGTATTATTGGATCATGGAGCAGGATTGGGATAAGTTGAATGAAAGTGGTATCAAGGATATTATTCTTTATATCCTGGGTGCACTGACAACGGTTTCCACGCAGGTGGTTGCCTATTTCTTCGGTTCAAGCCATGGGAGTCAGGACAAAACAAAGGCGCTGACTGCAATGGCAGCAAAGATAGAAAAATAAGCCTGACAAGGGAGATCCCTTATCGATCGCTCTCTTGAAGGAAAGGCAGAGCATTAACATCCTTCCTTTGCAGCGAGACAGCGTCTTTATGTTCCCCTTCAAGTCGGAACGCCGACTGCGGAGGAGGTGGGTGGAGATGGGTTAGACCCTTTTCGATGGCATCTACGTAGCACCTCTAAAAACCTGCCGCTTCCGGCTCAAGTGCAAGGGCTACTACGCGCAGAAACCGCAATGACCGCAGTATACATGAAAATTCCGAGCACCGCAGACGTCGTCACGTCCGCAGACGTCGTCACGTCCGC
>SBBA01000245.1 GCA_005239925.1 Candidatus Troglogloeales bacterium
CGGAGCAGCGATTCCTGAACCGCCTTATGGGCCATCGGCCCTCTCCAAATAAGGGGCGCGCTCCCCTTTGATAAAAAGCCCATCGACATAAATTTAATGCCATGCGCCTCAATCGGAATGATGCCCCGCTCATTCTGCATCAATTCCTCATTGCGTGTGCCCATCATGATGGGCACAGTCGGCCCATAGATATCGCCATCCACCAGCCCCACCTTGGCGCCATATTCAGCCAGCACCGCCGCAAGGTTGACAGTAACGGTGGACTTTCCGACCCCTCCCTTACCGCTTCCAATGGCAATAATGTGCTTCACACCGGGGATACTATTGGTGTTACCCACCGATTGGATATTCGCAGAGAGTTGAATTTCTACGGAGGTGACGCCGGAAACGGTCATGAGGGCACGTTCTGCCTCTTTCCGCATGGCCTCCTTGGATGGAAAAAGTGGCGTGGGCAACGCCAGGGTCAACGTCACAGAACCCAGGCTGGACTTGAGGTTCTGAACATACCCCAAGGAAACAATATCTTTTCTAAGATGCGGATCGTTGATCTTTTCTAAGGCCGCAAGAATATTTTTTTCTGATGATATACCCCACATGCGAGCACCTCAGTCTGAACCAGGATAATTGATGCTCTCATTGTACACAACTTTTTATCCGACGGCAACAGGCAGGCCGTATCACCGTGAGAACCTCTTCATGGTCAAGAATTTTGCGTTAGTCTTATTGGGGATATATACAAACATATCAAAAGAAGATACCACTCTTTTTGTCAGTTTATACAATCTTAAGCAGTATTTTTTCATGCAGCCCCAGTTGGGTGGAGAATTGCTCGGCGTAAGTCGTGTCTAACTTTTGAAGCATTTGATATACGGCACTGACCTTATCTCGACTCCCTTGCCCAGCGTAAATCAGCCCCAAATCATACAAGGCAGCGCTATTGGTTGGATTTTGTTGTAACATATCAATTAAGGCAGACTCATTCTGGCGAACCCTTTCTCCAAGCGTGTTTCCATCTGAATGAAGCGGCACTGTTCGGCCTACCTCAAAACGGGCAGACGATTGATAGGCTCGAATGGCCTGTTGATACGGCCCAGCATTCTGAAAGGAATAGGAGGAATAGGGAGCGGTATGGTGAAGCTCTATTGCATTTTGATGGGGAGAGGCAATGGCAATCGACTCGATCCTTCGGTTAACGGATCTTTTGGAAGATTGCAGGGCAATTTCATTTTGTTCCTGTTGTAGACCGGGATGATTTCTCGAATCGGGATGGTTGGCTTGAATCCGCATGGCATTCTACCTTACCTGGTCCCGTCCGTGGGGAGAAAAAAAGGGGCGCACACAGCCCCTCGCCTAATGATAACATATTTTACCCTGTTGTTAGCAAATTCTATTGGTGATTGAAATATATCCCTCCATTTTGGTTTGTTGATTGTTGGGCTAACATTATTAACAGTCCTATAATAGTATTTAACAGAAATGCGATAAGGTGCGACGCATGAAGAAGCGAGATGGGTAGTGCTCAAATGCCTGGCTACTAGGCACAGGAACCGCAATGGTTGCACGGAGCAAGGCTTGAGTCGGAGCCTATTCTCTTAGAGGTGCCTTTTACAGTGTATTAGCCCGCCTGGCCCGCAGACTTTCCTGTCGGCGTGGTTTTCTTTTTTGCACGAATGGTGTGTTTCTTAGGCCCTTTTCGTGTACGGGCATTGGTGCGAGTCTGCTGACCACGAACGGGTAGACCACGCCGATGACGAATCCCCCTGTAACAGCCAACATCCATCAAGCGTTTAATCGACATCGAGACCTCACGACGTAAGTCCCCTTCGACACGATATCCCTTTTCGATGACCTCACGAATTCGAACGATTGCATCCTCTTTGAGGTCTTTTACGCGAATTGCAGGATCCACGGCAGCCTCTTTTAATATCCTTAAAGCGGTTATCCGGCCAATGCCATAGATGTAGGTGAGCCCTATATCAACCCGCTTCTCACGCGGTAAATCAACACCTGCAATTCTCGCCATTACCTATTTCCTTTCTATTACCGTTTAGTTCTACTCGTAACTACCCTCACGGGGTACGCTTTAACCCATCCCCACCTAGCCTCCCCTTGAAGGGGAGGGACAAAAAGATAGCCTCCCACAAGGGGCGGGAACCACCACATACAAACGTCTTTAAAAGTCGCTGGATTCCGGCTTAAACATTGCCGGAATGACGGCGTCATGTCGTTTTAATTAGTGTCTGAACGGAAACTCCCGTTCTTGTCATTTCGACCAAAGGGAGAAATCTATTCTCTTATTGTTATCAGGCCCTTGAGATTTCTCGCTCCGCTCGAAATGACAAAAAAAGAGCCTTTTCGTTCAGACACTAATTATGAGCCCCTTTAACACAACCCGACCCATCTTCAGGCGGCTCAACGGGCCGACTTGCCGCCCGGCGTCGCGTGACGCTTAGCCTTGGCGTTGCTTGTGACGGGGGTTGGTACAGGTGACACGAAGAACCCCCTTCCGGCGAATGGATTTGCATTTTGGGCAAATCGGTTTAACTGACGAACGAACCTTCACTCTTTTATCTCCCCTGCTTGTTCAGGATTTTTTTCACGACCCATACGATAGGTAATGCGGCCGCGTGTTAAATCGTAAGGCGATAACTCCACCTTCACCTTATCCCCTGGAATAATCTTGATGTAGTGCATCCGGATTCTACCTGAAATATGTGCCAGTACGCAATGTCCATTATCCAACTTAACACGAAACATCGC
>SBBA01000009.1 GCA_005239925.1 Candidatus Troglogloeales bacterium
GCGTGCTGGTCGAACGTGCTGTCTCTGTTCTTGTGGTGCGCGGGTTGTGGCGCAGGCAAGGTGGAACCGGTGTCGGTTCCCTCTAGGGAACAACCGCTTTGTGGCTTTACTCAAACCCAACGGATAGCTGTGTTCTCGTCGTAGATTGAGGTAGAAGGATACGAACCTATTCCGTGAGATAGTTTATTTCTGTTTTTTCCTAGCTCAGACACTAAATACAAAAAAAGGGAAAGATTAGAAAGTCGTGTGCAGAAAAACTACCACTTGAGGAGATTTAAGTCATCGACGTTAAGAACCGCGCGGACGCGGAAGAGGGCAATCACCAGGGCCAGCCCCAGAGCTACCTCGGCGGCAGCCATTGTCAGAATAAAAAAGACGACCATCTGCCCCGTGATTGATTGCAGTGTGTAGGAATAGGCAATAAAGGTGATATTTGCGGAGTTGAGCATCAACTCAATGGAAAGCAGCACCATAATGATCGATCGGCGAACCAGAACCCCGATCACCCCGATGGCAAATAACAAGAACCCAATGGTGAGATACCACTCAAGCGGAACCATCGCTCTTCCTCCTGACTGTTCGCCCTGCAAGCAGGATTGCACCAAACATCGCCACCAATAAAATAAGAGAGGCCATCTCAAAAGGGAAGACAAAATCGGTGTAGAGGGCCATGCCAATGGCTTTGGTATGCCCTAGCTTGTCGTTCATTGTTCCTATCTGCCCCAGGATTTCAGAACGAAACGCCGCCAACACCATCATCCCTAGCAAAACCAATCCTAGAAAAATACCAACAGGAAGCTGCCGATGCAGGTAACGCGGTTCCTGTTTGGAATGAAACAGCATCAACACAAAGAGATACAACACCAGAATGGCCCCCGCGTAGATAATGATCTGGATTGCGGCAATAAACTCGGCATGAAGCAGGATATAAAGCCCTGCAATATGGATAAAGGTCACCAAAAGCGATAAGGCACTATAAATCAGATGGGGCGTGGCAACGGCCACAATCGCTGAAAGAACAGTCATCCCTCCAAAATAGAAAAAAAGAATTTGTGCCATACCTAGACCGCTATTTTATGAGCTGCAGGAAATGTGGACGTCTTTAATTTATTGAACAAGGCAAACCGCTCTTCCGTATAGGGGGGACGTTTTTGGCGTTTTGGAAAATAACGATCTCCCAATTGAAGCATGGCCTTTTTGTCCATAACAAGATCGCGTTTGTTCCATGTGGCCATTTCATACTCTGGAGAAGAAGCCAGAGCGTCCACCGGACAGGCCTGAACACAGAAACCACAAAAGACACACTTGGTGACATCCAGGGTATATTTTGCAGCAATCCGCCGCTGAGGCAAGACAGGGTCTTCCGCAGACACCACGGTAATACAATGCGACGGACACGCCGCCTCGCACAAGGCGCAACCGACACACTTCTCGGTTCCATCGTCATAACGCAAATGAACAATCACACCCCGGTACCCTGGCGGGAGGGTACGCTTCTGGTGGGGATAGGTATCGGTGATCGAACGAACAAAAATATGCCTGAAGGTCAATACCAAACCCTTCAATATCTCTGAAAATAAAACGGCATCAACCATCCGAGAAAAACGACTTTTCATAAATCTCCTTTTTAAAACACAAACCTCTCTTTTTAGAGGGGAGCCACAATCAACTTCGTAGCCAATAAACCACAATAGACGTAATCAATATATTGGCTAATCCGACTGGCAGCAGAATTTTCCAACAAAAACCCATCAATTGATCAAACCGCAGGCGAGGAAGGGTGGCCCGAATCCAGATATAGAAAAAGAGGAAACAATAAACCTTAGCCAAAAACCAAAGAATCGGCGGAATAAATTCCAGAGCAGGGTGCGGGGCATGCCAGCCGCCTAAAAAGACCACCGTGGCAATGCACGAAGTCAGAATCATATTGGCATATTCGGCCAGAAAGAAAAAGGCAAACCGCATTCCCGAATACTCGGTGAAAAACCCAGCGACCAGTTCCGATTCCGCCTCCGGCAGGTCAAACGGAAGTCGGTTGGTCTCGGCAATGGCGGATATGACATAGATAAAAAAGGGGATCGGCTGAACGAGGATAAACCACTTCAATGCCCCTCCTGATTGAGCCTCGGTCATTTTGACCATCGAAAGCGATTCCGATAACAGAATTGGCCCCACCAGTGCCAATCCGAGCGGCAACTCATAGCTAATAACCTGTGCCGCAGAGCGAAGTCCCCCCAGGAGGGCATATTTGCTATTGGAGGCCCATCCGCCCAATAAGACGCCATACGCGCCTAGCGAGGCAAAGGCCAGGATGTACAGAATGCCGATATTAATGTCCGTAATAATGGGATTAAATGTGAATGGCCCGATGGTGAGCGAGTCCCGTCCAAACGGAATGACGGCAAAACCGATCAGCGCAGGAACGAGCACAAGAATCGGCGCCGCCGTAAAGATGATCTTATTGGCGCCGGAGGGAATAATATCCTCTTTGAAAAAAAGCTTGAGGCCGTCGGCAATCGGTTGCAACAGGCCATGGTACCCTACTTCCATTGGGCCCATCCGGTCTTGCATGTCACCCAAAATCTTTCGTTCAAAATAGGTAATGTAGGCGACATGTAGCAGGACAACACCCATAACCACCGCAATAGTGATCACGGCTGATACGATGTAAAACATCAAATCCATCTATAAAACCTTCCTCAATTTCCGATTTCCGAAATTTTCTGGACGATTATAGCCAAGCAAAGCCCCTTTGTCTAGCTAAAAATTAGCCCTATTTGTTCTATCCTCTCATAATCACAAAATGCACAACAATGAAAGGTGTACAATTTTATCCTTTTGTACCAGATTACGCGACAGGCGCTGTGAAATATGACGAAAGGGCCGCTTTGGCAAAAGGAGTCACTCCTATCCGTTTGGTGTTAGCTCTTTTCCCCTTTATCCGACACCACACAAAAATTAGCACGGCCGACTCTTCTCCTTTTTTCGATAGGTGATAACGGCGGGAACCATAAAGGCCATCAACGCAGCGGCAATAATACCGACCGGCCACCAAACTGGCTGGTTCCACTGATGGCGCTTTTGGGCACGCAAGGCCGGATCAAGCCGCATATATTTAAGGGTGTTATAGGACATATCGTTTCGTTTGATATTGGTATACCAGGCATGATACAACCCAAAGCTCATGGGATGAAACCCGGAAACCCAGGGGGCATCCTGGCGAACGATTTCAACCATTTGATCAATAATGGCCTGTCGGTTCGGCCCGTTTTCCATATTGCGCATCTGATCAAACAACTGATCAAATTCTGGACTCGAATAATTGGTCGCATTTTCGCCATTTTTTCCAACCTTGGCATTGGCCCCGTAGAGTAAAAAGAAGAAGTTCTCCGGATCGGGATAATCGGCATGCCAACCCCATTGAAAGAGCTGCGCCGTCCCTTTCAACATCTTGTCCTGAAACCGATTGTAATCCGTCGCCCGAATCACCAATTGGATATCAATTTTTGCAAACTGTTTTCGGAGCCAATCAAAACCGGCCTTATCGTCCGGGCCGCTCCCTGCCGTATCAAAATACAATATAAGCGGCTTTCCGGATGCCGCCTCTCGGCCATTGGGGTATCCCGCTTTGGCCACCAACACCTTTGCCTCGGCCACGGATTTCCGTTTGGGCCTCCCGTTGACCCAATCATAAACGATGGGATTGATACCTGCTTCCCCTTCCCGGTATCCGAAAATGCCGGGAGGCAGCGGCCCTTGCATGGCGATTCCACGACCGTTATTAAAAATAGCAATGGACTCTTCCTGATCCACCGCAATCGCAATCGCCTGCCTTAAGTAACGGGCCGACGCGGACGTCCCACCGATCACAGCATCCAACATATTGACCCCCATGTAATAGGTGGTGGGCGAGGCGCTGGTTAAAAGGCGAATCTCTTTTGCCTTCATTTCGTCCGTGAGATCGGGGCCCTCGGCACCCATCCGAATCGCCTGATCAAAGCTGTCCGAGGTAATCCCGGAGGCATCGTAGTAACCCTGCAAAAACTTGTTCCAGATTGGAATATCCTCTTTTTCAAGGCTGTAGATCGCCTTGTCTATAAAGGGTAAGGGTTGCCCCGCATCGGCCAAAAGGGACTGATCCTCCGGTTCCCCCGTAGTCGGGTAGGTCTCGCCATGAAAATTGGGGTTTTTGACCAGGATCATTTTCCGATTGGGATCATTGATGGTCAGCATGTACGGCCCGGTTCCAATCGGATACCAATCCAGCGTGATATTTTTTTCGATCAATCCTTTCTGGGAATAAAATTGATCCGCCTCCCAGGGGATTGGCGCAAAAAACGGCATCGCCAGCCAGTAGAGAAACGGGGGATACTTGCCATGAATTTTAATCCAATAGGTATACCTATCCACCACCTCCACGCCCGATAACGGGATGTTGCGCAGATCTAAAAACGCCTCTTCTTGAAGTTTGCTACCCTCTTCCTGTAAGCGCGTGCCCAATGTTTTTAAGCCAACGATATACTCACTCATAAAGCCGTAGATGGGAGAGTGAATGTTAGGGTGCGCAAGCCGTTTTATGCCATAAAGATAATCGTCGGCGGTCAGCTCACGGCTTCCGGTTTCTTTAAAATCAGAAAGCGCGTCAATGGATTTTAGCTCTTCGTTGGTTAGCGCATGGTAACGGTAAGCTCCCTCCGATGTCTTTGCCAATGCAGGGTGGGGTTGATAGAAAATAGATGGGGTAATCTTGATCTCATAAAGGCTAAAGGCGATGGCCGAATCGGGCGCCGATGCGGGGAGTGGCGTCCCCTGGGCGTCTAAATAGGTGGGCGTTGGAATATCGGTTGCGGTGAGGGGAACCAGCGTATAAGGACGTTTCAGATAATGGTACTGAAACGGCGGCTCATAAATCTGTGCGGTAAAAACGATTTCGTTGGAGGAGTAGGACTGCGCGGGATCGAGATGCTTGGGGCGTTCACTAAAAGAGGTATACAGGATATTCTTGGGGGCCTCTTCTTGGGGATAGGGATTGTTCAGCGAGGAGGCCGTACACCCGATCAGGAAAGCCAATAGGATAGAAAAGAGAAATGGGCCCTTCATATCTTGACGATCATACGGATATGATTTGAAAAAGACAACGGGGGCGTTGGTGTTTCTGGCCTGCGGGTAGCATTTACGACAAAGGCTCATCGTGGAAGAGTGTGGGTGAAATTAGGGGGTAGAAGTGGATGGAGATGGCTTTAAATAAGGGTGGAATAGGTTTTAAAGGGGCTTAAAAAACGGTATGATAACCGGATGGGAAAAAAGAGACGGCTGTTGGA
>SBBA01000199.1 GCA_005239925.1 Candidatus Troglogloeales bacterium
CAAATCGTTATGAAATAAGCACCCGCCTGTGCATAATCATAACCCGTAAAACGTATGGATCGTCGGTGATGTTTATCGGTTATTTCCATCGTTCAATCCTTTTCGTAGGGGCAACCCTTGTGGTTGCCCTTGTGTTGGTTACGCCATTGGACGTTGCCTTTTGGGCACCCAACATTTTCATGTCTACCGAATGGGTCATCCGTTTCTCCGACGAGGGATCATCACATGGCGTTATGCCATAGTCATGATGGCGGTTATATCGCTTTGGGGCGACCCCGCAGCCGGCGTTCCGGCCACCGGGTCGCCCCTACGAAAACCAGGATACCGTAGACCCTGCCCCGACCAGACACTTATCTCACCTCTTCCGCTCCCAAAGACCAATATTGATTTACCCAGCCTGTATAACAATCGCCATTATTCCGGCCGGCAGTGGTACCCACCCAAACATCAACTCTAACTGGGCCTGCCAGAATATCAAAACAGGTGCCAAAGACCGTAGCAGGGTTATGCCGATTGGAATTCGTGCCTCCCTCGAATTTATCATACCGAAGGGCACCCGGATTCGTACAAGAGGCACCGTTAAACTTGATTTCCCAACTACAGGCGGCCTCATTATTTAATACGCGGAAATTATCGATGTAAGTAACACGAATTCCTGTATCAGATTGTTTTTTAGTAAAATTCAATACCCGACTGCCAAGCGGGCCGTTATCTGTTTGAGTGTCACCATATCCGGCTGCACGCGGAATGGTTCGGATAAAGTCGCCATTCACTTCTAGTTTTGCCGCTAGCGTTGTTGTTCCGATGCCAACGTTGCCTTCAGAATCAACGGTGATCCCTTTCTGTAGATCATCGACCTCCTTGCTAACATTGTTAATCCCATCAGCCAATACCTTGAAGTTTTGATTAACTTGATCCGCGCTGGCATCGTCACCCGCCTTAAAAATGTGCGGCACGGTGGTCGTGGCGGTTTGCGCGTAGGAAGGGACGGTTATTCCAAGGGATAACATCCCAAGAAGGGCAAGGGTCAATCGTAGGGGCGCACGGCCGTGCGCCCAATGAGGGCGACCCACCGGGTCGCCCCTACGCTCATACAATAATCCTGAAATTAAAAAACATTTTTTGATTGTTGGTTTCATTTTTTGTCTCCTTTCATGTTTTGTCTTAATGTAGGGGCGACCGTCTACCCTTTACCGCCATTTTCCACCCCCAGGCCCCCATTTCATAAATCCAGGGCCCCATCGTCCTTCTGGCCTATTAGGAATTACTGGGTCAACGGTTGCGATTGGGTCAGTAGTTACCATTGAACCAACACTTACAAGCTTAACCACAACCGTAACATGGCTATCCTTTCCAACATTAACGCTGGATTGACCTCGATATTTTTCTGCCCCTGCAACGTCAATAGCGCTAATCGTAATCTCTTTATTTCCTCTCGCCAAATCGCGAACTGGAATGCTTTGTTGTTCAGGAGGAAAGGTCTTACGGGAGGGAGAAATTCCTTTTCCCGAGAGACCAACGATCAGCGCTTTTACTTCCTTATTGGACGCTCCTTCGGGCCACGCAATATCTATCGTAAGAGAACCGGTTGGATAAAGCGTATTCGCAATATCGCCGCACCCGCCGATAAAGAGCATCAAAAGGCCTAATGTCATAAACCTGTTTTTCATGAACTTCCTCCGTTACCAAACCGGTGTTGGTTTTTTATCCTCAATACTTTCCTCCATTGCAAATCCGGCGATCACCGCGACGGCCACCCAAAACAACGGCTTCTTAAGAATTGAAGGACGTTTTTTAATCACTACTGTAAGGGGTGAAGTCGGATTCCCTTTCTGACTGGCATTACCTGTCTCATCAAATGCCTCGATATAATAATCCAGCTTGATGGCATCTTTTTGGGGGATCACCAAAGAATAGATGCCATCTTGTTTCTCCCGCATGTTTACAACAAGAAATGGTTCACTGCTAAAGCGATAATGAAGCAACACATCGGCAATTTTTTTATTATCGGTCACTTTGGCCTCAATCGGTTTTCCAACAAGAATCTCGCCGGGGGGAGTATGATCAATGAGCGGGGCGATAAGATCGTCATTCTCTGCCAAAGTAGAAAGGCTTTGCTCTTGAGCCCACAACGGAACAGAAGAACCAAAAAATAAGTAAGTCATGAAAAAGATAAGCTGTATCCGGCCCATTCGCATTCTCCTTATGGTTTACCAAATAACCTTTCCCCATTGGTCATCCTCTCTTTGAATTTCCACGCGTGTTTCTCTCCATTTTTCAGCAAGGATCACCCTGTTTCCTTTCCAATCCACCAGGTCGGTAATTGTTACCACGGCAAAGGCCACTTGATTGGTGCTGGACAGAAATGGTTCTGAGATTGAAACATGGATAATATTATAATTGATGAAAACCTGTCTTAGAAACTGCACTCGTTCTGTTGAAATACGGGTTTCTTCCTGAAGCCGATTAAGATCACGTGCTTCATAAGCCATTTTCAAGTGGGATAGTTTCGCCGCGATGGCAGCCGCGTGAATAGCCTCTCCGTTGCTGGAGGAATGGTTGATGACGCCACTAAGTTTTTGTGCTGATGCCAATCGAACGACGTCGCCTTTCTCTGGCATTGTTGTTCCATTGACGTTGGCCTTTGAAAACTTTTCTGCAACAAAGGTCACCGTCATTTCCGCCACTGGATTTTCAATCACCCCGATAACCTGGTTTGTTTGAGGGTCCTGCAAAATTCTTGTGATGGAAGAAATCTGCAGTCGATCTCCCACCTTGACGCCAGATGTAAGGCCGACGTTGACATAAAAGGAATGGTCTTCCTGGTCAATAATACTCCCGATCCATGTGGCATATGGACTGATTTGTTGATCTACGGCGAAGAGGATGAATCCCAGGGCATTGTCAATTGCCGTGCGTGTGGCCTTGCCTAGCGGCGTCTTGCTGAAGGTGTCGCCGCCAAAGGCGAGGATGGGAAAATTCAGATCAATGGAACCGGCCTTTTCCCATGCTTTGCCCTCGGAACGATGGGAATGCAACACTTCTCCCGTTCGAGTATCCACAATCCGAATATCCATCCCCACATGGGCCGCAGTAAATTGCGCCGCAGCCTTTGGAAAAATCCAATCCAACCATCCGATATGTCCACTGCCGCCTACGGCCTTTTGCTCAAACTCCGTGATCTCGCCAACCACCAAATAGTCCACACCGAGAAGCTGCCCTCCTGGCGCTCCAGTTTCAGGGGTGGTCAGATGCGATTCGGTCAGGTCCTGTTCTAAAAGAATTTTTGAGAGAATCGCGCGATCCACGACAATCGCTTTGCCGCTATCTATTAAGGCGGTTACCAATTGTGCCGCGAGTCCACCTCCGATGTTCCATTCTTTATAGGCCTGCTCCAGTGATGCCGTTGCACCAAAGCGGGCCACGGCAATTCGAGACTTGACGGTTGTAGCCGTCTCTACTTTGGCAGGCGCTGCACCCCAAACCTGCGGTATGGGCAAGATATAAAGTAGGATCAGAGCTACCGTAAGAATACTATGTTTTGTGATGATCATCTGTCTCATTGAGGTTCCTCACTACTTTATCAGCAACGCGAGATATTCTGGTTGATAATTTTTGTGTCGGTGATACTGGTAATACTCCCTTTGTTGTTTTCCACTTTGATGTTGTTTTCGCTACTGATAATGATCTTTCCGGCCATGATAATTGCCCCATTGCCTGTCAATTCCTTTAGTCTGGCGCGGGTCTTATCTGCAGCTGTACATCCGGAATCGAGTTGACTTACAGAAGAGAAATGGGCTTGAGTCTGTCCTGATTTTTCTTCCTGTTCCTGACGCTGACGGATATTGCGGATCGTTTGTTTCCTTTCCCCCTTCTGACCAGGATGATTGCTATATACATGGTTTGGTTCCGTAAGCAAACCTGAAAGTAAAATTCCGATTGTTAGAATGATTTTTGTCAGTTTCATCGTTTTCTCCTCCGTCCGCATGGATGGGCAGGGATTCATCCCCACCCATCCATAATTTTGACTATTTGTTTCCGGTGTCGTGTCTGTCTATGGTGCCAATAATGGTAACGTCAGAAAAAGCCTTCAGGTCTCCATCAATGTCCCCATCGACATTCACTGTAGTTGTGGGTTCTACATTGACATCGCTTAAGAAAACCCCAGTAGTCGTGAAGTCACGAAGAACGGTGCTTCCATCTCCAATGTCATCACTGTTAATTCGACTACGATCGCTATGATCACTGTTGTCAGTCTGGTTGTGTGAATTGTGATTTCTATTATCAGTATTGTGCGAGTTGTGTTGGCTGTTGTCGGTGTCGTTATCCTGATAATTTGCATTGAACTTAACGAACCATGCCTTACCCTCAGGCGCTATCCCAACAATCATCGCAACGCCCATTACCACCACCATTGCTACTCTTGTTACCATTCTCTTTAAGTTTCTCATTTTGGTTCTCCTTTTTTATTGTTATGTTGTGACGATGACCATCATCGCCGTTCGTTGTTTTATATTGCGATAACCGTGCCAAAGAAAATGACGAAATCAGGCCGCTCTTTTGGTGTCGTTTTAACTTTTTCTATTGAAAAATTCCTGAAATTTCCGGAAAAAATGGTGAGGGACGGGTGGAATTAGGGACAGGTCAAGTTATATTTCTTGATCTTATTGCGTATGGTTCTAGGCGTTACTCCTAATATCTGAGAAGCAGCCTCTATTGCGCGCTCTTTCTTATGATTGTTTCTGCGGAGGCAGTCGTTCAGGACTCTGTGTATTTTTTCTGCTTCTGCTTCTGTTTCTTCCGCTATACTTTTTCCGTTTGTATTGGACGATCTATCAGAAGTTTCTATATCAGGAACCTCTATGATGCCATTCTTCCCAACCTTTCCAATAGCTTTTTCAAGCACCCCTTGAAGCTCCCGAACATTGCCCGGCCACACATGGGCCTCTAATTTTTCCATTGCCGCAGATGACATCTGAATAGATTCTTCCTGAAGAAAATAATGGACCAGGTCGGGAATGTCTTCTTTTCGTTCACGAAGAGGCGGGACAGTAACAGTAAGAACATTGAGCCGGTGAAATAAATCCTCACGGAAATTCCCCTTCCGCACCTCTTCCTCCAAATTGCGGTTGGTTGCCGTGATAACCCGCACATTACAGGGCGTATTCTCCTCTCCTCCCATCCTCTGTATAACCCGCTGACAAGCCCCCTTATCCCGATCTGTTTCCAGCACGCGAAGAAATTGGGGTTGAAGCGCTAAAGGAAGCTCTCCAATTTCATCTAAAAAAAGAGCGCCCCCACTCGCCTGTTCAAAGAAGCCTTTATGCTGCTTATCCGCACCCGTAAAGGCCCCCTTCTCATGCCCAAACAGTTTTGATTCTATATTCTCCCCTCTCATGACACTACAGTTCGCTGCAATATAAGGGGCGTTGAATCTGCGGCTAAGCCAATGGATTAGCCCAGCCACGACCTCTTTTCCCACTCCCGTTTCCCCAAGGATCAAAACATTTTTATCGCGTTCTGCTGCCACCAGAATTTGCTGATATGCCTCCGCCATCACACAACTTTTTCCAACAAGCTTTTCCCAATAGGGCCGTTTTCCCAGAAGAAGCCTGAGACGTGTTTGACCTATTAAAATCTCCGTTTCTTCTTTGCTGACCGTTTCCAGTTCAATAATGGGCCTGCCATCAAGAGCCGTTGGCGTACTGCCACGATGCCACACCCGAACCTTCTTATCTATAAGTTTAAG
>SBBA01000031.1 GCA_005239925.1 Candidatus Troglogloeales bacterium
TCAGCCAGTTGGGAAACCAGTTGGCTCCCAATCTTACCTGTTGCGCCAGTAACTAATATTTTTTTTGTCATCGTTATCGATTAGAGCGTAGTGATACCCGCAGTGTCACCGCGACCAACGGGAGCGGTAAGCTGCCCCCCCACGCGAGTGGGGTGCGCCCAGAGAGATTCGAACTCCCGGCCTCTTGATTCGTAGTCAAGCGCTCTATCCAACTGAGCTATGGGCGCAAAAACCGTGTTCTCTTACTTAAAAACAGCGCGCTCATTCTATAAAGAAGGAGGTTGAATTTGCAAATGGTTTTCTGTTATCCACAACTTGACAATATTAAAGTTGTTTGATTAGTATTAGCCCTAATTTAGGCGTAACAGGCGCGTAGCTCAGGGGTTAGAGCGCTTGCTTGACACGCAAGAGGTCGGCGGTTCGAGACCGCCCGTGCCTACCACGCGGCAACTCTAGCCAAGCGCGCCTTTGTCATCTTCTTCATGGACAGTGTAGAATAGATTTTGCGGGTGTTGTGAGGCGTCCAAGATGTGACGCCTCTTTTTTATTTAATAAAGAGTAGACAACCCAGCCATATAAACGATGGATGAATATACTTTACAAATAGACGGCTCTGAAAAAAAAGTCCCACCCGGAACCTCGTTTCTCACCCTAACACAATCGTTGAAAACCAAAGACGGCGTTATTGCCGTTTCTGTCAATGGGCAGCCTAAAGATCTTTCCACAGAAATCAAAGAGGACGCCGAGGTGAAACTCCTGACCTTTGCCCTTCCAGAAGGGAGAGAAATCTACCGGCATAGCTCGACCCATCTCATGGCCCAGGCCGTTAAAGAACTTTTTCCGTCCGCGAAAATGACGATCGGGCCGGCGCTTGAAGACGGTTTTTATTACGACTTTGACTTTGAACGCTCCTTTCTTCCCGCCGATTTAGAAAAAATCGAAGAACGAATGCGTGAGATTATCAAACGCGATTTGCCCATTAACCGAATGGAGCTTTCGCGCGAGGAGGCCATCCAGATTTTTAAAGACCGGGGTGAGCCTTACAAGGTCGAACTGATTGAAGGCGTAGAGTCCCTCCCTATTTCCGTTTATCGTCAGGGGGAGTTTGTTGATCTCTGCCGTGGGCCGCATCTGCCTTCAACCGGTGCTATTGGCGAGGTTCGCCTGCTGAAAACCTCCGGCGCCTACTGGCGCGGTGATGAGAAAAACAACCGGTTACAGCGGATATATGGCACCTCTTTTCCAGATAGGGCACAGCTCGATGCCCACCTCAAAAATATTGAAGAAATACAGAAGAGAGACCATCGTAAACTAGGGAAAGAACTTGATCTTTTTTCCATCTCAGACGAGATTGGGGCTGGGCTTGTCCTCTGGCACCCGAAGGGCGCCATCATACGAAAAACCATTGAGGACTTCTGGCGAGATGAACATTTAAAGGCCGGATACGAGATCGTCTTTACACCCCATATCGCCCACTTAGGGCTTTGGAAACAAAGTGGTCATCTCGATTTCTACAAAGAGAATATGTTTGCCCCGATGGAAGTGGACGGCATTCCCTACGAAATCAAACCGATGAACTGCCCCTTTCATATCATGATCTACAAATCACGACTGAGAAGTTATCGCGACTTACCTTTTCGTTGGGCGGAATTAGGCTCGGTTTATCGCTATGAACGGTCTGGGGTATTGCACGGCCTATTGCGTGTTCGTGGATTTACACAGGACGACGCCCATCTCTTTTGCCAACCCAGCCAGATAGAGTCGGAAATACTCAAGGTACTGGACTTTACAACGTTTGTCCTGGGGACGTTTGGTTTTTCAGATTATCAAATCTATCTTTCGACCCGTCCTGAAAAATATGTGGGAACATTAGAACGATGGGAGATGGCCACAGCCGCGCTTTCTGGGGCATTAAAGCAGAAAGGCCTTGCCTACGAGGTTGATCCAGGCGAAGGGGTTTTTTATGGGCCGAAAATTGATATTAAGATTAAAGATGCCCTGGGGCGATTATGGCAATGCACCACCATTCAGGTTGATTTCAATCTGCCAGAACGATTTGATATCCGTTACTGGGGGGAAGATGGCAAGGATCATCAACCCATCATGATTCATCGCGCCTTGTTTGGATCAATGGAACGTTTTTTTGGTATGCTGATCGAGCATTACGGCGGGGCGTTCCCCACCTGGATTGCACCCGTCCAGGCGAAGATTATTTTAATGACCAACGATCAGGAGGCCTATGGTTGTAAGGTGAAAAGCGCGTTGGAAGAGATTGGCATTCGATGTGAGCTGGATGCAAGAAAAGAAACCCTTGGGGCAAAAATTAGAGATGGACAGTTGACCAAGGTTCCCTATATGCTTATTATTGGCAAGAGAGAGATGGCGGACGGAACGCTGTCAGTGCGCAATCGTAGCGGGGAAAGCACTACAATGGCGCTCTCCGATTTTATAGAACAAATTCGGACGGAGGTTCTTTATCGAAAAACGGAAATCCATAAGCAATAGTCCGCGACTAAAAATTAACGGATTTATTCGGGCCAGGGAGGTCCGTGTTATTGGGGTAGATGGGCAGCAATTAGGCGTTTTGCTTATTCGAGAGGCCCTGGCTAAGGCCCACGAGGCAGGACTTGACCTTGTAGAGGTGGCTCCCACTGCAAATCCGCCGGTTTGCAGGGTGATGGATTTTGGAAAATATAAATACGAACAAAACAAAAAAGAGCATAATGCGAAGACGCACCAGAAGGCAATTCAGGTCAAGGAGGTTCAGTTTCGGCCTTTCATTAGTGGGCATGATCTCGATTTTAAGGTGCGGCATGCCAAAGAATTTTTAGAGGCAAAACATAAGGTAAAAATCACGCTCCTCTTTCGCGGCAGAGAGGTTAGCCTTCAGGAAAAGGGACGTGATATTATGATGGGTGTTATTGAACAATTAAAAGAAGTAGGGACCGAAGAAAACCCGCTTAAAAGAGAGGGTCGAAACTTTGTGATGGTCATGGTCCCGAAATCAACCAAGGAGAAGGGGGCACATCCGGAGAAAGAAAAGAAATGAAAATAAAACTAAAAACACATCGAGGCGCGGCAAAACGCTTTTCCAAAACCGGTTCTGGAATGCTGTCGCGTAAGCGCTCCGGGAAGAGGCATCTTCTCGCACATAAATCAGCAAAACGAAAACGGAGCATGTCTAATCTCACCTCCCTGACAAAGGGAGATAGTGCCGCCATTAAACATCTTCTGCCTTATATTTAGTCGGTTCGTTCAAATCAAGGAGGTATAAAATGCCGCGAGCAAAAGGAGGCCCTAAAACACGCCAGAGACGCAAAGATCGCCTAAAAATGGCGAAGGGATATTATGGGGCCAAAAGTAAACTTTTTAGAACAGCAACCGAAGCCGTAGACAAGTCGCTTCTTTACGCCTATCGTGACAGACGGGCTAAAAAGCGGACGTTCAGGGCGCTTTGGATTGCCCGAATTAACGCTGCGGCCCGATCCATTGGAATGACGTATAGTCGTTTTATGGAAGGATTGAAGAAGGCATGCATTCCATTGAATAGAAAAGTTCTAGCGGAGATGGCATCAACAGACTCGAAAGGGTTTCAGCAACTCCTAGACAAGGTAAAGGAAAAGCGTTCTGCCTCTTAATCTGCCGTCAGGCATCACGTATTCTGCCTGATAGACTGGTCTCAATGGGTTTCTTACCCATTACTCGCGTTAAGTCGGGGTATTAACGGCTATAATTACCGTCTCCTGCTTAGGCTTAAGCCACACTTCTGACCGGGTGCGAGTAGATCGTCTTGTTCTTACCCTTGAGCTCTTGCTTGTTTTTTAAAATGGTAGGATCAATCAGAGCGCCGCAGTTGATACATTTCCAGATATCAAATACCAACATGAAATCTGAAAGGCATTCCGTGTACATCAAACCATTACATTTTGGGCATTTCATGGCTGTACCTCCAAAGCATATACTTTAATTATAAGCAACAAATGTACCAGAGGGGTAAAATATTTTAACTATTTATTATCTAAATAACTTTTTATAAAAAGAAGGCAGATTGGTTGAGGAAAATGGGTAATTTCTTGCCTATTGGGAAAGGCCTGACCTATAGTTTATGTGCTAATTCTAATTCGCTTTCAAAATGAGGCGATTAACAGCCTTGTAACAAAAGTAAAGCCATGTCGTCATTCCGGAATGCCTCTGTCCGGAATCCAGAGCTGTCCGTAATGGCTACTGGATTCCGGTTAGAAGCACGCCGGAATGACAGAAGTTAGCGAATTAGAATAAGGAGACGTTTTAAGACAAATGCATCCGCTTTTTAAATTATGGATCATGGTTCTATTGCTTTCTGTACTGTTGGGTGTCGTCTTTTACATGGCAGACCATTATGCGCATATTATCGGGGACTTCTGGGTCCTTTTCTCGATCTGCATGACTTGTTATTGTCTGTATTACCTCACGGATTGGATCCGCAAACGAAAGAATAAAAAGCTTAGTGTATGAAAAGCCGTTCGTTTGGGAATGCAATTCGACCAGAGTCAAATCTATTGAATATCCCTCCTCGGATTGTTGTTTCGATCAATGATACCTTTACCCTTGGTGGCTTAGAACAAGCGGGCAGCTTCAATCTCATCGAATTACGAATTGATCTCTTTTCCTTCCTGGAAATAGATCACATTTTACAGGTAATTGCACGGTACAAGCCCTACCCTGTCATTGCGACAATCCGATCCCAAGCAGAGGGAGGCGGCTTCAAAGGGTCGGAAACCGACCGCCTACAGCTTTTTAAGAAGATCGTTTCTCACGTTCAGGCCATTGATATTGAATTATCCTCAAAAAAAATTCTAAAAGAAGTGGTTGATATCGCGCACCAAAAGAAGAAAAAGGTGATTATCTCTTACCATAATTTTGACGACACCCCTCCCCGTCTGCATTTAAATCGTATTTTTAAACAGGCCTATTCATACGGAGCCGATAGGGTCAAGATTGCCACATTCATCCGAAACCGCTCCGACCTTCATACATTGACACGCTTTACGCTTGATCATGCCGATCAGAAGATTATCACCCTGGGGATGGGTGAAAAGGGAACCCTCTCGCGTGTTTTCTTTCCTGCATTGGGATCGCTTCTGACCTATGCCCATACCGGCCAACCCACCGCGCCCGGACAGATGAGTTGTAGCCAGATGAACGACTTAATCAAGTTATTTTATGGCGCATCAAAGGCAGACAAGGAGGATTGAGATGCCAACCTTTAAAACCCTAAAGGGATTCAAAGACCTTCTACCGGAAGAGTCCTTTATCTGGGAATCGCTTGCATCCACTGCGAGAGAGACATTCGATCTCTATGGCTTTTCCATGATCCAGACTCCCATTCTGGAGCCATCCGATTTGTTTACGCAGTCGATTGGAACCACAACGGATATTATCGAAAAAGAAATGTACACCTTTAAGGACAGGGACAAAAGCAAGATCAGTCTTCGCCCAGAGGGCACCGCCTCGGTAGTGCGCGCCTATCTGGAGCACCCTACCCTATCCCAGCAACCGTACACCAAACTCTATTACATCGGCCCGATGTTTCGGCACGAACGGCCTCAGGCAGGGCGGCTTCGTCAATTTCATCAGATTGGCGCGGAAAGCATTGGGGAGATTAACCCGAATCGAGATATCGAAATGCTGGCCCTGCTGGTTCATCTTTTTGAACAGTGGAACATTGCCGGTCTGACACTGGAGATCAACAGTCTGGGCTGCCCGGTCTGTCGTCCTCCCTACCGACAACAATTGGTCGATTTCCTGACCCAAGCCATTCACGCGCTTTGTGAAGATTGTGTTCGAAGGCTTCAGACCAATCCATTACGTATTCTTGATTGCAAAAAGGAGGGTTGCCGCGCCCATATCGGCAAGGCACCTGCATCGCGGGATTTTCTCTGCTTGGAATGTGACATTCATTTCAAGGCCGTCGAAGAGGGGCTTCATCGCCTCAATATTCCCTATGTCGTCAACCGGCATCTTGTGAGAGGGATCGATTATTACACCAAGACCGCCTTTGAATTAACAACAACAGCCTTGGGGGCACAAAACGCCGTTGCCGCAGGAGGACGTTATGATAGCCTGATTCAAACCCTAGGTGGCCCGCAGGTGCATGCCATTGGATTTGCCATCGGGCTTGAGCGGGTGGCTAAGCTAATCAATCCAGAGACGATACAGCCTAATCCGCTCATGCTTTTTATGGCTCCATTAGGAGAACGGGCCCATATGCTTCTCTTTCCCATGCTCTATGCCTTTAGAAGAAATAAAGTCAAGAGTGAGTTGGGAGATAGGAATATGAACTTAAAGCGTCAGTTGAAACAAGCGGATCACTTTAAGGCCCGGTATGTTCTGATTATTGGAGATGACGAGTTAGGTAGTGGCTATGCTGTTCTGCGGAATATGGTCACACGCGAACAGCAAAAAATTCCTTTGGTAACCCTTGTAGAGAGCACCATCGCAAAAATAGTACAAAAGGCAGATCGCCCCGAATAAACTATTTTACAAAGAGGCCTATATTTCATGATTCAGTTTGCCTTTTTGGTCCTTTTCTTCTTGTCTGGTTTCCCATCCCTCGTACTTACCCTGCCTGACGTTTTTTGGCTCCCATGTAAGCCCGAAGTAGGGCATTGATCCTGGTTTGGTACTTGGGACCTTGCTTTTTAAGCCATTCCAGCAAATCCGAATCAAGACGAAGCGTTACCAGAGCTTTGGGTTTCGGCATCACAACCATCGCACTCCTGAACCATGCCTCATCTGTACTTGTCAAGACTTAATCTGACAATTCTCCTTTTTTTTATGCGGCTGTCTGTAAGTGATAACCTATCCTTTTCTCTTCTGCTATCGTTCGTGAGTCCAGGAAGGTTTGCATCGGGGTCTTCCCATAGCAA
>SBBA01000231.1 GCA_005239925.1 Candidatus Troglogloeales bacterium
AGAAAATCAGCGTTCACCGTATAACCAAACGAGGTTAGGTAATGCATCGGTTTCGCAATAAGAAGAAATTCTTCGCCACGGAGGAAGGGCCTCACTTTATGGGGCTCCATTAAAAAAAGCCCAGCAATATTGAAGAGGGAAAGGTCGCGCTGTTTTTTTAAATAGCGCACTTCTTCGAAAGTGAGATCGGATAATTTAATATATCGGTCAATACCGACACCGCTGGGATGAACGCCGCGTGCTGTATAATCTTCCTCTGACCTGTGTAGATCATAGACCCATGCGGTGAAGTCAAACCCGGTAAAGTCGCGTTCCTGAATTGTAAGCTCTTTTAAATTCTGTATATCCGTCCAACGATTTGCTTCAGAGGAAGTGTTCTCACGGATATAGAGGTGATCACTAATAATAACTAGTAGTATGACTCCCTCAACGAGAGATGTTCCTAAGAAGAATGCGTCCTTTATAAGGGAAGATACCAGTTGGTTGCCCCCTTCGTACATTGCCGCATGGCTCCGAATGAGATCGTAGGGGTGTTTTTTCTTGAATAAGATTAAATCTTCATCCTTAACCCGACTAGCCACAGTTGCAGCGTCATTTAGAGTCAGGTTATAACCATCATTGTGGGAATCAACCCCCCGATTTTTGAGAACTGCCCGCTGATATTCCTCATAAAGCCAAATACTCCCTGGTGGAGAAAAAAAAGATCCAAACAGATATGAAGTGAACAACAGGTTCTTGCCAAGCCTCTGGAACCCTGGCTTGGTGTTATTAATGTCCAATTTTTCTAGTAAAAGTGGATAGGTAATCTGGTAAAACGATTTGGATAACTCAGTAGACTGCCTCATGCTGGTGACAAAGCGGTTGTTGTAATCGTCTGAACGATTAAAAGGGATATCAAGTAGGGGAAGACTGATTTGTAAGGTGGGAAAAGGCTGAAGAGGTGTGTCCTCCTGTCCATGCGCACCATCCCCAATGAGAGAAACAAACAGACATAAACTAAAAAGTAAAACACACCTTACCAGAACAACCTCCTTGCATTCAAAATCACTCAAAGAATAAGTACAAAATAGAAATGACCCATTTCCCCTCTTTAAAAAAGATGGGGGAACCCCTCCCCTTCAAGAAAGGGGAGGGGTTAGGAACGCCATATCGTAATAGTTCCTCTGCCCATTTTTTAGAATAAAGTATGGACAGGGGAAGTTTACTTAGCAGGTGACGTCAAGGATTATCCGAGTGCAACGGCACATTGCCCACCTGTAACCATGGCACATATGACAACTAGCGCGACATAGACTTTTATCCAGTCAGGCTTCTTCAACCTCAACCTCCTTGCCCCCTCTACGGTTTGCATTTCGTCCGAAGAAAGGACCTCTGCCTCAAATGCGGCATCCCCATCGACGGCCGCATTCAAGAGCGCCATATTACTTCCTGCCCCTGCCATTGGAACACCATACGAAAACCCCAAGGTAGGCACAAAGAACGTGGCCAATACTAACACACTTACTAAAAGTTTTTTTAACATTTTTCTCTCCTTTCAAAATTGTCGGTTTGGTTTATGATCGAGCCTCCTTCATAAATTACGCCTTATTTTTTCTTTTGCCACTATCACCCCCTTCCTACTACCTTCCTGTTTTTACACCAAATATCGAACTACTCTAAACGTTACAGACGCATCAGGCGACGCTTCCGTCAGCCCCATCTGGGTGGAAACGACCATAGACCAAATTGGGGTTAGCGCCAGTGAGACCCCATTTAGCAAGCTGACCGCTGTTTGTTTTCTCCCTACCGAAGCGCCATTGATATTATCTGGAGACTCCGATCCAACGGCTACCCCACCGGAAATGGATAACCGTTCATTGGCGCCAAAAATAACCAGTACATTTCCTCCTATGGCCCTTCCCGGGTGAAAGGAAATCTCTTTTACTTTTCTTTTTAAATTGACTTGATAGTTTAGGTTCGCAAGAAGAACAACAGGGTCTATCTGTTTATAGATACTGGCTCCGATATCTAAGCCACGGAGCCAGGCCCGATCATGAAAGGATTTCCCCTGAAAAACAAGTGTGTCTCGCTCTACGACAACGCCTTCAGCCGTAAGAAGCAACGCGGGGTAATCCCCCTCTCTTACAGCAAGCCAGCTCATTCCCAATGAAATCTCTCTGAAATCTTCGGAGTAACGAGAAGAAACCGACTTGGACTCTGTATCAACAATGGTTTTTGAAATATCCCCTTCGACTGCGCCTGTTACTTCAACCCTAGAAGCAACCCCATATGAAAATCCTATGGTAGAGTCATATCGCCGATTTTCCCGCGTCTCTATAACGGGCGATGGGTCTGTCTCAATCTCTTGATTCTGGTCAATCAAAGCAGAAAGAGCCATATCAATGCTTCCCTGACCTTTCTTTGAAAGGATTTCTTCCGGGGCAAGGGAAATCTCCGCCCAACTTTCGGTAACGAAAGCCAGCAAAACAAACAGAGCTGCTTTGTAGAGCAAAGGCGTTGTTGAGACACTCTTGATTAATGGGGTTGATTTATACGAGAGGATTCGACCTGAAAAACAAAAAAAGAAAATAATCAGAGGGAAAGACTTAAACGAGCCTAACCCGGGAACGAAGTTAATTGCACAGCGATTACTACAGATTTGCGGGATGCGGGATGCGGGAGGAGAGAGGAGAGAGGAGAGAGGGGGTACTCTCTGCATAGAAACCTGCCTTACACACCTGGGCCATTTTATCCGTCCTCATCGTTGGCATCTTCTAAAAAAGAAAACAGCGGAAACCTACTATAAAGAACAGAAAATGTCAAGAACTTTTTTGGAGAACTGACCATACTCGGGGTGTGATTAATTGGAGGGCCAGTACTTATCTAAACAAATGGGTGGGATTAGTGTGGGCATCGTCGCGTTGTTAATTGATGGGCGTGCCCAGTGATTAGGCAATCGTGGGCACGACCTCGGTTTTCTTTTCGACCTTGACCTTATTAATTCTACGGCCATCCATATCAACCACCGTGAGTTTGTACTCGCCTGACTGAATAAACTCGCCCCCCTTGGGAAGAACCTGCATTTGATCCAGGACAAATCCACCAATGGTTTCATAATCGGGTGACTCCGGTATTAAAAGATCATGGTCGCTTCGTAATTCCCGAACCCCCATGGAGGCATCAATCACCCAGGAACCATCCTTTAAACGTTCGACGGGCCTCTCTTCGTCACTGTCCGTTTCGTCATGAATCTCACCTACGATCTCCTCCACCAGGTCCTCCATCGTGACTAGGCCTTCTACCGATCCGTATTCATTAACGACAATCGCCATCTGTGTTCTGCGACGTTGAAATTCCTTTAATAGGAGACTCACTTTCATGGTCTCCGGAACAAAATAAGCGGGTTTTACAAAATGACTCAAATTAAACGGGCCATTATCCGCAAACACACGGATCAGGTCTTTAAAGAGAAGAATGCCGACAATGTCGTTCGGGTTGCTTTTATAGACGGGACATCGAGAAAATTTCTCTTCTATAAAAAAATGAATCACCTCGTTTTTGTTGGCATCAATTGAAAGGGAGTGAATCTTGGGTCGCGGGATCATCGCCTCTTTGACGGAAATATCGGTAAATCCAAAGACCGACTGAATCATTTCATGTTCTGTTTCATTGAACTCCCCTTTTTCTCGACCTTCCTTCAGGAGCCACTTAATCTCTTCTTCCGATGGGGTGCTCCTCGGAACGATTTTGCCTCCAAACGGTTTTAAGAAGAACAGGACGGAGAGGGTCAGAAAGTTCACAAAGGGCCGTAACGTCTGTGCCAGGAGGTGAAAGGGTTGGGCCGCGATTAATGCAATGGTGTCCGGATACTTAAGGGCCAGGGCCTTGGGAACCAACTCTCCTAGGACAAGGGAAAGATAAGAAATGACAATGACCACGACGGAAACGGCGACAAACTGACTCACCGCGCCCAGATACGGGATGTCAGCAACCCAGGGACGAACAAATTCCACGGCGCTAACGCCGCCCAGCGCCGCCGCGGCAGAGCCAAACAGGGTGACCCCAATCTGTACCGTAGAGAGAAATCGCTCCGGATTATTATGGAGCTGCATTAAGAGCGTGGCATTCCGGTCCCCTTGCTCGGACAGGGCCTTGATGTTCCCTTTCCGGGCCGCAATGACGGCAATCTCCACACAGGAAAAGAACCCATTCGCAAGAATGAGAATGAGAATAAGAATGATCTCTATCATCAAATCTCCAGCCCGAATTCTATCACACGGGGTGGTGTTCCGCAATCACCTGTGGATTAGGAACAAGACTACGGCAAAGTTCGTCATTCCGGCGTGCTTCTAGCCGGAATCCAGGGTTGAGCCATCACGGACAGTTCTGGATTCCGGCTTAAACATTGCCGGAATGACGGCGTTTGATTAATTTCTTTATTTCAATATGTTATATCCAACTTTGCCGTAACCCTGGGATTAGACTCTCTGTTGGTGACATCTACGTTTTTTGCGTAGATAATTTTTCGTGTAATGATATCCGCATATCCAGACCGACCAACGGGAGGGCTCCGTTCGCTTCCGCCCGTTGGCGGATTAGAAAGAGAGAGGGTAGACGGATTAACGGAGGGATTTAAGCACAGAATTTTAAAACCTTATGTCCCAAATCCCTTGGCCATCGAGAGACGTGTGCGGGCCTCTTCATCCAATCGGTACCGAAAGGTCTCCATCGCTGGCGCCACCAGATGACAGAGACCCTCAAGCAGAACCAGTTGTTGCCGACTAAAGCTATCCGCTTTGCTAAAGTTCATTAACAAAACAAACCCAAAGAGATTATTCCCATACGAGAAAGGCGCGGCAAGAACCGAACGTGCCTCCGCAAGCACCCCCTCTCGTTTAAAAGATTCCACTGGCTGAGAAACAGTACTCTTATTGATGAGGATCGGTTCAGGATTGTTTTTTAAGCGAAGAATAAATGGATCGGAAGGCTCAAACGTCATGGGCAACATTTCAGGTGAGTCTCCTCGTTTCATGGACTCGACAACATTAAACTCGTCGTTAAACCAGTTGTAAGTGGCCAGAATGGCGGTATCTGCTCCTTCAAACTCGCGTGTAATCAGTTCAAATAAGTGGCTTGTTAGCGTCGGAAGATCGGGGGCTGCAGAAACAAGTCGTCCGGCCTCGGCCAATACGACAACGGTCTGATTGGTAACACGAAGCCGGCTAACCAACAGGGTAATCATACTCATTAAAAAATCGGCCCCGGCAGCAGGAGCGGACTCTATGAGCGCCTTCATGGATGGAACCGTGATTTGCCATAAGACCACATCAGTCAAGGCCACGACATCGGCGGAACGCGTCATTTGATCAAAAACAGCCATCTCCCCTAGAATCTCCTGTGTCCCAATCCGGGTGAGCACCTTGTATTCCCCGGCTTGTCGGTTGATGGTCTTTCGAACCTCTAGTTCGCCGGATGCAACGATAAAGAACGAGTCGCCTGGCTCTCCTTCCTGTATCACGAAATATCCAGCCGGGTATCTCTTCTCCTCCATCAAGTGATACAGTTGTTGGAGGATAGATTCTGGAAATGCCGTAAGAATCGGGATCGTTTTAAACGCTGCGAAGTCCATTCTATCCTTTTTCAGAATGATTCAATCTATTTGCCGATTTGCTCAATGATGATTATTGACACGTGACCGCACCACTTCGGGACGATGGGCGTGTCCTAAGGCCATATCCAGTGTGATAAGACGCTCTTTGACCAGATTAGCCAACGCGGTATCCATATCGATCATACCAAATTTTGAGCCTGTTTCAATGGCCCCGTAGAGCAGATGGGTTTTCCCCTCCCGAATGAGATTGGTAATGGCAGGGGTCGAAATCATAATTTCCCGCGCTGCTATGCGACCGTCTCCATCCGCGCGGGGCAGTAGTTGCTGAGAGATAACTGCCTGGAGTGTTGTCGAGAGTTGAGATCGTACCTGGGATTGTTGACCCGGTGGAAAGACATCAATAATGCGGTCAATAGATTGCGGGGCATCCTGTGTATGCAATGTGGTCAACACCAAATGTCCCGTCTCAGCAGCGGTAATAGCCAGGGCAATGGTTTCCAAATCCCGCATCTCTCCCAATAAAATTACGTTTGGATCCTGGCGCAGGGCATGACGAAGCGCCTCTGCAAAGGATCGGGTATGCAGCCCAACCTCTCTTTGTCGGATCACCGATTTTGCGGGCGTATAAACAAACTCGATGGGGTCTTCAATCGTCAGGATATGACCGTTTCGCTCCTGATTAATCGTCTGCACCATGGAGGCCAACGTCGTTGTTTTTCCGGAACCAGTGGGGCCGGTAACCAGAACCAATCCTCGCGGCAGACGACACAAGGATAGGATTGAGGGGGTCAAACGAAGGGTTGTTGGATCCGGAATGTCATCCGGAATCAGACGCATGACTGCCTCGACGCCATGCTTCTGCATGAGCACGTTCACCCGGCAACGACATCCCCCCGGGACGGTAAACGACGAGTCAAACTCCAACTGCGCCTCAAACCGCCCAATTTGCTCCTCATAAAGCATGCTATAGATGAGCCGTTTTGATTCCTCTGGTGTTAAGGCCGGAAATTGACTAAGCGGGCTGATCTGGCCTCTTGCCCGAACCATAGGAGGCAGCCCAATGACGAGGTGAACATCGGAGGCACGAATTAAAATGGCCTGTTTGAGGATATCAATGATCTTCATCTTTTCCCCTCCAAAGATAAAAATCTAAACAAGAACACCGCACTCTAGCAGGTCTATTGAATCAGGTCAAATTATCGAGATGGTGAGGAACGCTGTTACTCTCATCTGGGGCGAAAACCCTACTTGACCCGAACGCGGAACTTTAACGTAAAGCTGCTGTTCCCGGCAAAACTCCCCTTTGGGTTCATCCGAATATGGGTCACGGCGGGGTCTACGTTAAAGGCATTGGGTATGGGGACGTACGTGAACGTCAC
>SBBA01000249.1 GCA_005239925.1 Candidatus Troglogloeales bacterium
ACCTGCTTTGAACGGCTACCGCGTCAATGCCACCGTCATTGCGTAGCGAATGCCCTGGAAGAAAGGTTTGGGCCAGGTTTTAAACCGCGGCATCTCTAACGCAGGCATGGACAAGGAGCGGATTCTTATCGCAGTTAAGACCTATCCAACACTCTCGGAAAAGTACGGCGAGACGGTCTGCACGGCGGGGGTACGCCCTGACGGCTCTTGGGTCCGTATGTACCCGGTTCCGTTCCGTCGTCTCGACCAAAAACAGCAGTACAAAAAGTTCGATTGGCTGGAATGTCGTCTCATCCGCAACAAGGCCGATCCAAGACCGGAATCGTTTCGACCGGCAGACGTCAATGAATTACAAGCCATCAGCCATATTGACACCACAGACGGATGGAGCGAACGCCGTGCCATTCTATTGAAGACGACCAGGGTTTACACGCGCCTTGATGATCTGATTTCCGGAGCGAAGGCCAATACGATTTCCCTGGCCGTATTTAAGCCCAAGAGCGTCATGGACTTCACTTGGGAAGAAGATGATCGCGACTGGGATGCCGAACGGTTGAGGCAGATTCGCGAGAAAATGAAGCAGAATGATCTGTTCGAGGACAACAGTTGGCGCGAGACGTTTAAGGTCATTCCGAAGCTTCCGTATAACTTCTCCTATAAGTTCACGGATGAAGCCGGACGGAACAGCAAGATGCAGATTCTCGACTGGGAGATCGGCGCGCTCTATTGGAACTGCTTAAAATCCTGTGCGGGTGACGAGGATTGTGCGGTTGCGAAAGTACGGCAGAAATATTTAGACGTTTTCCGAAAAACAGATCTCCATTTTTTCCTTGGCACGACACAGCAGTGGCACTCGGTCGCGCCGAACCCGTGGGTCATTGTTGGAGTATTTCCCATTCCTCACGAAAGGCAACGCAGACTCTTCGAGCCATGAATAACGATCCCTACACCGAAAACGTTCTGTACAAGAAACTCACAAAAACCTGTGCTCTCCTCCTGCTGCGCCCAATGAACCGGGATGTGGTAGTGTAAGTAATCATTGCGTTTGTCTGATGGAGAAATAATCCTTTGAACAAGAAAACCCTCTCCAACCTGATTGCCCCCGGCAAAGGCTTTACTACGGAGTTCAAACAGGCTGGAACATCCAACCTGGGGCGGGATATCTGCGCCTTTGCCAATGCCACGGGCGGGGTTATTCTAATCGGCGTTACCGATGCGGGTAAAATTGTCGGAGTCAAAGATCACAACCGTCTGAAATCCGAGGTGCACTCTGCTGCCCGCTCAGCGGAACCGCCCATCGCGGTCGATGTTGAGAGCATAGACGATGTCCAAGAAGCCACCTCAGATACCACGCAAGTTGGAAAGGTGATTTCCGTTCTTGAAGGTGAGCAAAGCCGTGGGGAACTGATGGCCTCCCTAGATCTGAAAAACCGCATGCATTTTGTAAAAGAATACCTTCAGCCTTCATTGGAGGGTGGATGGATCGAAAGGACCCTCCCCGATAAGCCCAACAGCCGCAACCAAAAATATCGCTTGACCGAGGCGGGGAAAAGCTTTAAGAATAAAGTATAATCCGCCAACGGGCGGAGGCGAACGGAGCCCTTCTGTTGGTCGGTCTGGGCAAAACAGAGCATGCACAATCTACGTAAAAGACACAGATGTCATCAATAAAGAGTCTAAAGAAGAATCGATGAGACAACAGAAAAAACCAACAAACGTGTCCACCAAAGTTCCCCCCGGCCCTTTGGCCCAAAAGTGGATTGCACGCGATGAGAAGGTGATCTCCCCCTCCTACACCCGGGCTTATCCCCTGATGGTTGCATCGGCCAAGGGGTGCGTTATCACCGATGTGGATCAAAATCGCTTCCTTGATTTTACCTCCGGCATCGCGGTAACGGCGACCGGCCACTGCCACCCTAAAGTTGTGCGGGCCATTCGGGCGCAGGCCGGAAGGCTGATCCACATGTCCGGCACCGATTTTTATTATACGCAGCAGGTATCCTTGGCAGAGCGGCTGTCTGGCTTAGCTGGAGGAGGGCGTAAAGTATTTCTGACCAATTCGGGGACAGAGTCTACCGAGGCGGCGATGAAGCTGGCCCGTTATGCAACGGGACGCCCTTATTTCATCTCGTTTATGGGCGGGTTTCACGGGCGCACCTTTGGCGCCCTTTCGTTATCGGCAAGCAAGGCCATTCATCGAAAACGGTTTAGCCCACTGCTTCCCGGCATTATTCATGCCCCGTATCCCAATCCCTATCGCCCGCCCAAGGGGGTTTCCAAAGAGGCCTGTTGCGACTTTGCGCTTTCATGGATTCGCGATCAGATATTCCATTTTACTTCCCCAGAAGAGATCGCAGCCATTTTCGTCGAGCCGATTCAGGGCGAAGGCGGATATATTGTGCCCCCGGAAAACTTTCTAAGCCAGTTGTCTGATCTGGCACACGAATTTGGCATTCTGCTCGTCGTGGATGAAATACAGTCCGGCATTGGTCGCACCGGAAAGATGTTTGCCTATGAACATGCCGGCATCGATCCGGATATTCTCCTGATTGCCAAGGGGATCGCCTCCGGCCTTCCTTTGGGGGCGATGGTGGCAAAGCAGGAATTAATGACCTGGGAATCGGGCGCCCATGCCAACACCTTTGGAGGCAACCCCATTGCCTGCGAGGCGGCTATGGTCACGCTGGACCTGGTGCAAAACAGCTTGATGCAGAATGCGCAAAAAATCGGGGCGTTTCTGCTATCCCGTCTGCGTGAGATGCAAGGCCGTCACTGTCTTATTGGTGATCTGCGTGGGCAGGGGCTAATGATCGGTATCGAAATGGTTCGGAATCAGGAGACAAAGGAACCGGCCGTTGCCGAGCGAAGCAGAATAATCCAACGCTGCTTTGAACGCGGCCTGCTCATCTTAGGCTGTGGGGCCTCTACGATTCGGTTTGCCCCACCGCTGGTTATAAAACGGGCTGAAGCGGAAGAGGCCCTGGCCACTTTCGAAGAAGTGCTCACCGAAGTCGAGGGGAAATAACGCCCCTAACCCCTCGCAGGGGTCGCACCCCTCTTTGGAAAAGAGGGGAAAACACCTCCTCTTCAAGTCGGAACGCCGGCTGCGGCTGGAACGCCAGCTGCGGAGGAGGCCAGGTGAGGATGGGTTAACAAAAGAAGGAAAATATGCTGCCTGAAATCAACATCAACTATATCGCTATTATTGTATGTGTCGTTGTAGGGATGCCGGTTGGCTTTCTCTGGTATGGCCCGCTTTTTGGTAAGGCGTGGGCAAGGCATGTGGGGCTGGAAAATATGGAAAAACCAAGCGAGCCCGCCATGCTCAAATCTATGGCGCTCTATGCCTTTGGGTCATTGCTCATTGCATTTGTATTGGCCCATAGCGTTGAAGTGTGGCGGCCTTCGTCCTGGAAGGCGGGGGACGACCTCGCCCCGTGGGAATATGGATGGCCGTCGGCCTTCTTTACTTGGGTTGGTTTTTTTCTTCCCATTCAGATGGGGCGCGTGGCCTGGGAGCAAAAGAGCTGGGGGCTGGTCGCCATCAATGCCGGTTTTGACCTGGTTCGACTGACACTCTTTGGGATGATCCTGGCGTACTTATAACACGACTGAACGCAGGTCGCCTAAACTGATCAGGGGGTTTTTCTTAAACTGTTGAAATACAATAAATCCTATTGTTTTATTTAATATTTTTCATTGTTTCTATTTAGTTTCTATAACCTGATTTTAGCCCTTTTTAGTTATCTTATGGACACTATTTGGACACCAAATTTATGGTTTCATACGGTCCAGTGCTTTGGTGATTTTAAATTTCCTGCAACCTTGATTTTGTTTTAGGTCGGTAATCACGATGATCCAAACACTGGTCATAGGTATCCCGATCAACGGCAATCCAGTCGGCATTTTGAACTCCGCGAGCATCTTTGGTCGCTGGGCTTTTAGGAAATACGGAAGCAATTTTAATCCACCTATTATTTTCTCGTGCTAGTAAGCGAATATCATCGGCCACTTCCGAAAAATCTTGATTTTGACTAAATAGAAGTGCCACATCATATTGATTACGATATGCCATGCGAACCATATCAATAGCGATTCGCACATCAATTCCTTTTTCTACTTCCGTCGGCACCTTTAGTTCTGATTCATCGGGCAATTTAATAATTTTTATTCGTGAGCGGAGAGAACGAGAAAACACATGTATTCCCTTGTGTCCAAGAGCGCCAAGTTTGGCCTTCCAAAATTTATACCAGAATTCATTTTGAGAAGGAGTTGGGATACCAGTGTAGAAATGTATTTTAGAAAGTTGCCATCCTTGGTTATTGCACACCTTAGTAGCAAGAGCTATAGGATCATAGTTTGGATAACTATAATCAAAAGCCTCTTTAACAGATCGAAAAAGATTTTGCCCATCAAAGAAAGCAATAGCGCGTTTTATGGAGGGTTCTGTTGACATAAAAAAATAACCCCACCGAAAGGCTTAATGGCTCGAAAGCCCTGGGCACGATAGGTGGGGAGTAAGTATCTAAAGTGTACTCCCTATAAAATTAAATGTCAAATTGATTTTGTGGATTTTTGTGGACAACTATCCATTTCATCCGCTCGGTCACGTCCTGTGCAAAAGAAGAGCACAGTCCGCGCCCTCGCTCCATCCCTTCGACTTCGCTCAGGAGACCCCCCCTGCCCACCCAATACC